>JBDHGR010000430.1:0-4393 GCA_039589815.1 Gemmatimonadota bacterium
CCAGGCGTGTTCATTCGGTTGCTGCGTAGGGCGATCCCAGCACCCCTCCAGACCTGAACCTGATCCGGCTCATTCCCTTCCCAGAAGCCCAACGTCACGTGGGGCCAGTAGACCAAGGCCGGGTAGGGATGATCCAGACCGTCCTCCCGAACGTCCTCCACGATCCCGATGATTTCTTTCCAGTGAGGTGGATCGGGTCTGGCCGCAACATACCTTCCGAGAGCTTCTTCAGGTGACCCGAACACCTCCCGGGCCAGGGTTTCAGAAAGAAGAGCGACGGGAGCCCGGGCATGGATCTCGTCCCAGGTAACGGTCCGGCCCATGAGGAGCCGGATCTGCATGGTCTCCAGGTAGTTGGGCCCGATCCACTTGTGACGACGTGAGACGGTGGCTCCCTCCGAGTCCAGGGCTTGTCCCTGCACGAGAAACGGATTGACATTTCCTCCCCCGTGCATGGGAATCGACGTGGCCAGACCCACAGACGACACCCCGGGAACCTCCTCGAGCCTCCGGACGATCATCTCGTAAGTGGTGGCCACATCATCCCCTTGGGGGGCTTCACTTCCGGGGATATAGAGCCGAAGGGCCAACACCTCCTCGGGGTTCTGAAAACCCGGATCCCGGTTCCGGAGAGACTGGAAGCTTCGAAGCATGAGGCCGGAAGCAACCAACAGAACCAGGGCAAGAGCCATCTGACTGACGGCCAGGACGTTCTGAACCCGGTGCCGCCCCCGATCTCGCATTCCACTTCGTCCACCCTCCTTCAGGGAGTCAACCAGGTCGCCTTCGCCCTTCCGGAGCATGGGAAAGACGCCAAAAAAGAGACCGGCCCCGACGGAGATGATCAGCGTGAAGAGAAGAACGTTGGGATTCAGGGGGACCTCTTCGACACGGGGTAAGCTCGTCGGGATAAAGGCCATCAAGCTCCTGAGGCCCACCTGGGCCAAGACCAACCCTCCAACCCCTCCCATCAACCCCAGAAGGAGGCTTTCTTTGAGGTATTCCCACGTGATTCGGCGGCGGCTCGCCCCCATGGCAGTCCGAACGGCCATCTCTCCGTCTTTTCCGTCAGCCCGGACCAGGAAGAGGTTTGCCACGTTCGCGCAAGCAATCATCAGGACTACGCTTACACCGCCGAGGAGGATCCAGAGAAGATTCGCCACGGCCCCGACCAGGTCGTCCTTCAGGGGAAGAAGATCCACCCGATAAAGGTCAGGGTCGCTCGTGCTGGCTACCGGGCCACCCGGGAACTTCTGCCATGCCTGAGGCATCACCCGACTCAGGTCCGCCTGCGCCTCTTCCATGGACACCCCATCCCGCAAACGGGCGACAGCATCGTACCCGATATTCCCGACGAAAAGGCTCGCCCGACGAAAACGGAGGGGCACAATGACCGCCGGGTCATAACCCAAAGCCCGGATCTCCCGGGGCATGACCCCGATGATCTCCCGAGTGACCCCATCCACCTGGAGAGTCTGGCCCACCACCTGGGGATCTCCTCCGAAGCGTGTTCCCCAGTACCCTTCGCTGAGCATGATGGTGGCCGGGCCATCCGGATCCATGTCCTCCTCGGTGAAAACCCTGCCCGTCAGAGCCGTCGCACGAATGGCTGGGAATACTCCGCTCGTGACCTGGAGGCTCGGGAGGGCTTCCGGATCCCCCCGTCCCGTGATGGAAGCGGTGGATCCCATGAACATGCCCAGATCCTCAAAGGACTGGGCTTCGTCGACGTAGGTGAAATGCCAAGCAGCGCACTGACCGGCGTCTTCCAAACCTCGACCTGGAGCGGCGTGTTGGACGGCCAAGAGCCGGTCCGGTTCATCAAATGGCAGGGGTGAGAGAACCACGGTATCCACCAGGGTGAAGATGGCCGTGGTGGCACCGATCCCCAGGGCCAAAACCAGGATAGCCACCCCGGAGAACAGAGGTCGTCTGGCGAGGCCCCGGAAGGCCAGCCGAAGGTCCCGGCCCAGATCGGCCAAAGGCACCCAATGGCCGCCCTTCTGGCGGAGGAGTTCCTCCCTCTCCTCGGCCCAGCGACTCATCTGTGCGCCCACGTGCCCCGGTTCACACCTTAGGAGCTCCTTTGAGGCCTCTGCAGGGTCTCCGAGCCAAGCCAAGACCTGGGCCTCAGCCTCGGAGTCACTTCGTCCTCGGGCGATGGCCTCCGACTGCATTTCCTCCAAATGGTCAGCCAATTCCTCAACAATTCGGCTATCCCGGCCGTTGGCCATGGTGGGAAGGTCCAAGTTTTCTCTCAGCCACTTCTTCCAGTCTCTCACAATCAAGCTCCCACCGGCTCAGGCCCGATGATCCGATTCACGACCGCTGAAAACGCCTTCCACTCCCTCCGTTGGCTTTCCAACTCCCTGGCTCCAGCCGTGGTGAGGGTGTAATAGCAACGCCTTCGCTCCCCTTTCTTCTCAACCCACCTACCTTGAATCCACCCCCGGTCTTCCAGGCGGTAGAGGATGGAATAGAGGGTGGAAGCCTTGAACTCGAGCCGGCCACCGGAGCGGTACTCCAGTTGTTTCCCGATCTCATAGCCGTGGCGACGGCCCGCCTCCAGGGAAGAGAGAATGAGGAGCTCGAGACTTCCTCGTTTCAGGTCGGAGTTGAACATTTCGTGCCTCTCCCAGAGCCTCATTACCGACCGGGGTGGGCCACACAGGGCCGCCCCCGTCAAGAGAAGGTTGCTTCGTCACATGATATTTCGCGTGACGAAGCCTCGATACTCTACGTTGGATGCCCGGGGGAGGTTTCAGGTTGCCACGGTAGGGTTGGCTAGAGGAGTGGCCAGGAGACCATCCCGATGGGCTTCTAGCGCCCGGCTTCGTACCTCACTTCCCCATCGATGATGGTGTAGAGCACGTTCACATCGGGAATGTCGGCCTCGGGGATCGTCATGATGTCCCGGGAGAGGATGGTGATATCGGCCAGCTTTCCTGGAGAGAGGGTCCCTTTGACGCCTTCCTCGAAAGCGGCGAAGGCCGGGTTCACGGTATACGTGGCCAGGGCTTGCTCCCGGGTCAACCGCTGTTCCGGGAGAAACACCTCCCCGTTCTCCATCATCCGGGTGACGGAAAGGTAGAAGTTGACCATGGGATTGATGTCTTCAACCGGCGGATCGGTGCCATTGATGACTGTGGCCCCGGATTGAAAGAGGGATTGATAAGCGTACCCACGCTCACGGGTCCGCTCTTCGCCGAGGCGGGAAGTGACCCAGGGGCCGTCGGAGGTCGCGAAGACGCCTCGTATGGACGCTATGACGCCGAGGCTTGCGAAACGCGGTAAATCGTCGGGATGAATGACCTGGCAGTGCTCGATCCGCCAGCGGAGATCGTCCAAGTCGGGATTGGCCTCGAAGACTCCCTCATAGATGTCCAGGAGCTCTCGGGCTGCCCGGTCCCCGATGCCCTGTATGGCCATCTGGAATCCGTGCTCTGCGGCCAGCTCTGCGGAGCGTCGGATGTCGGAAACGGGGGTGACGTTGAACCCTGTACTCCGAGGCATATCGGCGTAGGGATCCAGAAGCCATCCGCCATGCACGCCAAGGGCACCATCCAGGACCTTCTCGCCGATCCCACGGACGGTGAGGAATCCATCGCCATACCCCACCATCCTGTAGTCGGACAGATGCAGCTCCAACCGCTCGGCTGGCTCCTCCACATGGACATAGAGCCGTATGGGTAGGATCCCTTCGTCCGCCATCACCTTGAAGAAATCGATGGTCTCGAAGGTGGCCCCCATGTCGTGGAATCCGGTGATCCCGTTCTCCAGTGCATTGGCCCCCGCCAACTCCACCTGCCGCCGGAGTTCGGCCTCGATCTCTTCCGGAGGCCGCGAGCTCTTCCACGCGGCGACGGCGGCCCGGGCCAGCTCCTGGGCCGTCTCCCGGAGCATTCCCGTGGCGTTTCCGGCTTCATCTCGGACAAATTCCCCGCCCTCCGGATCCGGTGTTTTGCCTGCGCTTTGCTCGGCAGTCTCGCTGTCGCTCGGCTCAGCGTCGACACCGATGATCTCGAGTGCCCGATGGTTCACGAAAACACCGTGGCCGCTGACGTGGACCAGCATGACAGGGTTGTCGGGACTCACCGCGCTGAGGCTCGCGTGGACGGGAAGCCCCTCGACGGACGGAATCGGAGTGGAATCCCATTTGTCTTGATGCCACCCACGGCCCACGATCCACTCCCCGGGCTCCGTCCCGGCCACCGCCTCCGCCACCAGGTCAACGATCTCGTCCCATGTGCGAGGCGCCCGAAGGTCCAGCTGCATGAGAGACTCGCCCAAGCTCATGTAGTGTCCGTGTGCATCGATGAGTCCCGGAAGAACCAGGTTCTCCGGTTCCAGCTCGATGACCTGGGTTTCGTCACCGATGAGGTGTTGGACCTCC
>JBDHGR010000431.1:0-5854 GCA_039589815.1 Gemmatimonadota bacterium
TCCAGGGGATACGGGCGTTCAGCCTCGAGAACCCAAGGGTTTCCCCACAAGAATGCCGGGGGCGGAACTGAACGGCGGGACCTATGGCCCCTCGCTCGTCTCACGGTTCAACTGAAGCGCTCTTCCCCATCTTCTTTGCCGCTCGGCCCGAGCCCCCAAGGGATTTCTCCCAGAGGTTTTTGAGTTCGATTCAAGGCGCGGACTAAGAGGTACAACAAGACACAAATAGGCGCAAAATCTGGGCAAACAGCCTCTCAGCTAGGGGCCGTTTTCTCATGAGTGTCTCTTTGTGCACTTCGGTTACGGCACAATTACGGCACAACTGACCGTTTGACCTGCGGGGTAATCAGGTACCCGAGCTAGAGCCTCGCGTTACGGCATCATCCCCACGATCTCCGCGAACTCGTCCGGGTCCCAGGCGCGCATCGTCATACTTCTGACGTTCCCTTGGGCACCGGTAGCCAATGTGAACGCGGTTGCGGCCTTCTCATCCTGTGCCTCGGAGATCACGGCCAGGTCGTACGGGCCAAGGGTGTAGTAGGCAGCAAGCACCTTCATTCCCGCTCCCTCAGCCGCTTGCATGGCAGCCGCCAGCCGGCCGGGGGACTCCTTTACGGCCCGGATTCCCTGGTCCGTGAAATTGTAGAGGGTCACGTACTTGGCCATTTCTTCTGCCTCCTTCATGGGGATAATTCTCTTGGGGATCTGGATCGGTGATGTGGCACCGCTCTTTCAGGCGTTGGAGGAGAGAGGGAGAGGGCATGTGTTAGCGTTCCCCGCGCCCCTCGGGCCAGTATAGCTCTTCGTAGGCGGGATAGCCTCGAAGCACGGGGAAGACATCCAAACGCCAGGCCTGGTCAAACAGGTACATGTCAGGGTGCGTCCATAGCTCCCGAAGGTAGCCCACTGCCTCCTCTTCTTCTCCCAGAGCTTCCGCGATAAGGGCTTTATATGTGAGTAGGCTACGCAGATCCCAATCCCGCTGATGGTCCAACTGAGTGTCCAACCAGGCCATCGTGGCTCGCGCGTCCGGTTCGTTCCCGTCCCAGGCAGCAGCAATTCCCAGCGACGCTCGGACGTGCCGTTCCATCCCAGTGAGGGACTTGGCGGCTTCAAAGTGCTCCTTCGCTTCCTTCTGGCGTCCGAGGGATCGAAGTTCGTGACCAGCAGAAAGGTGGAGGAATACACTCGACGGATCAGCGTTAATCAGGTCTTCGTACCGTCCGAGAGCCAACTGCCAGGCGCGGATCGCCTCCCCCTCCTCTCCCAGGTGGAAGAAGTAGTTCCCTATCCTGCCGATTAATCTCGTTTGGATTGTATCCCTGCGGGTGGAAATGGAATCTGTCAGAAACGAGAAAACCTCGTCCACCCGCCCCAGACCGGCCAACGCCGCCAAGTGAACCTCGACGGCTGCCCGGCTTTCGGGGTAGAGCGTCCGGTACTCCCTTGCCACCTCCAACTCGGAAGTGAAGTCACCCATGACGTGATAGGCCCATGCCAACCAGGTCCAATAGGGGGCCCAACCCCGAAGCCAGCCCCGCTCCGGTTCGAGGCGAGTCGTAAAGACTTCGATTGCGGCTTCGGGCTCGTGGAGGAATTGGAAAAGGACAATGGCGAGATTGTAACACGCCTTCGCCCCTGGAGCGATGTCGCACGCTTCTTCCAGGGCACGCGCATATCCTTCTCGATCATGATCGACTCTGGCTTGCCACCCTCTTACCACGGCTCTCTCGTAGGGCGAAAGGTCCGACTGGTGGTCAAACAGGATTGCCCAGATGGAATCCCGCTGCAGAACGGTCTCGCTCCCGGTTCCGAGGTTATACTCGGCATTCCATCCTGCCCAGACGAGGGCGGTGAAGAAGTCCGGGTCCAGCTCGTGGGCGAGAAGGAGCCTCGTCTGGGCAGCGTCATAGTCTAAATCAACCAGGTAGAGCCTCGCACCCCGCGCAAACTCCTGTGCCGCCTCGGCAGTCATGGGATGGACATCCTGATCCACGTAAGGGGCTAACGCAGAATCGAATTCCATCGCCATCGCACCCATGACCTCCGACTGGAGTGCCTCGATCACATCCATCGGGATTGCAGAGCCACCCCTAACGGGCCCGATGGAGCGGAGGAGGGTGCCACTCGCCACGTCGGTGACCGAGGCGTCGAGCCGAATTTGGTCGCCATCTATCACGAACGCTCCGTGGATAACCGTTCCCGCCCCTGCCTCTGACGCGAAGGCAGCCAAACGGCTGGAACCCGATACACCCCCTACCTGAGCTCGAGTGTGATAGTCCGATAGGAACGTCATCTCAAAGGTCCGGATTTCCACAAGGCCCGTTCTTGCAAGGGCTTGTTCTATCAGCATGGAAGTGGTTGGCCCGATCCAATTCCAGCCCGGATCGCCGGTCCGGTTCTGAAAAGGCATGACCGCCAATACCCTCGGGTCGAGATCCGAATGGCCACCCGGTCTCAACACCGAGATTCCCCAAGCCACCAGAGCCGCAGCCGCTATCACAACCATGCCGACCTTATACCTATTCGACACCCCTATCGCCGCTCTTCGAACCGGAGTCGTCGTCGCTGCCAGCGCCGCCGACCTTTCGCCCTTCGTCCTGAACCGATCCGGAGCCAGAGGGGGTGGCCCGACAGTATCGTGAGGGCCAGGCATGAAGGGTGCCCCCCTGGACGGTGCGGGGCTCGGACTCGTTCCCTCTCGGATATTCTCGACCAGGGCTTTGGTCTCTGAGGAAGGCTTCAACTCCAGCGTGTCCCAGAGCACCTGTTCGAACCGTTCGCTGAACCGAACCGCTGCAGCCCGGTCTCCTGCTTCCGTCAGGGCTTCGATAAACCGGCGGGCCTCGCTCTCGTCCGTGCAGACGTGGGAAAGGGCCCGTTGGCCCATCCGCTCCCCATCGACGATCCGTCCCGCCGCGAGGTTGTGGCGGGCCAGTCCCCAGGCGGCGCCGGCCGCCAGTTCCCGAAAGCGCGTTCGCTCCCCGTCCATCCACCGTTCGAAGTCAGGGCACCCTGACATGAAGAAGCCACTCAGAAAATCCCCGCGGTAAATCTCCAGGGCGCCTTCCCTGTCCTCTTCGTCCATGGCCTCCTGAAACCTGATCGCATCGCAGCTGAACTGTCCCCAGTCCAGTCCGATCTCCTCATCGCCACGGTTGAGGACCAGGCCCTCTCCCAGCGATCCCCTGAGGTGGTGAACGGCCTTCCTGAGGGAAGCCCGGGCGTGCTCCTGGTCAGCATCGGGCCAGAAGAGGCCCGCTATCGTGTCCCGGCGGTGAAAACCACGGGGAGAGGCGACGGCAAGATACGCGAGGATGGCCGTGCGTTTGGGTTGGGCAAGAACGGAAAGAATCCCGTCCCCGTCTGGCCCCTGAAGGCCCAGGGATCCAAGAACGTGGAACTCGATCATGGACGGTAGGTCCTGCCCCAGTGTGGAATGTTGAATATCCGCAAGTTACTCGGGTTCCCACCGATACCGCAAAGGATTTCAAAGGGCGAAAGCGGGGTTCTCGGTGAGCCTCCCGGGACTTTGGCAGAGCGTTCCCCTACCGGAACGGCTACTTCACGGTGGCGGAACGGGCACGGGTGAGTGTTGCCATCGCGTGCCGGCAGACGGTGCTCGATCGATGGGTTCGGGGCAACACGGCACAGCGATCCTCCAAAGGAGGTGTGCCATGCGAACTCGTTTCCTCGCCCTGGCAACCCAGCTCGCTCTCCCGATGGCTACTTATGTCCCCGTTCGTCTGCGCCGCTCCTCCATCGCCCTTTTGTCTTTTCCCTTTTTGCTCACCTCGTGTGGGGACGGGGGCACCACGGAGCCGAAAGTGGAACCGGTGGCCAGCGTGCAGGTCACCCCACCCACCGGATGGGTGGATGTCGGCCAGACCCTATCGCTGTCGGCAACGGCAAGAGATGCTGCCGGCAACGTGCTAAGCGGACGGACGATCACTTGGTCGTCCACCACCGGTGTGGCGACGGTGAGCGAGGCGGGTCTGGTAACGGGAGTGGAGCCGGGTCTCGTCACGATTAGAGCGACATGCGAAGGCAAGTCTGGCATCGCGTACATCACCGTGACCCCCGACCTGGGAAACGGGTTCGGCACAGAAGAGTTTGCCCTAATCCCCGCTGGGACCTTCCAGATGGGAGACATCACCGGGAACGGCTTCCCCTTCGAGCGTCCCGTCCACACCGTCAACATCACCCAACATTTCTACATGCAAAAGACCGAGGTCACCCAGGGGCAGTGGCGGGCGGTGACGGGGAACGACCCGAGCGACTTCAACTCCTGCGGGGATACGTGTCCGGTGGAGAAGGTGAACTGGAACGACATCCAGGAATTCCTTACCAGCCTCAACGCTCAAGATCCCGGCATGAACTACCGGCTTCCNGGACGACCGGTGACTACGGCGGCACGGGCGTTCTGGACGACATGGGGTGGTATGTGGACAACTCCGGTTCCACGACTCACCCGGTGGCCGAGAAACAACCCAACGCCTGGGGCCTCTACGACATGCATGGGAACGTGTGGGAGTGGGTCCAGGATTGGTACTCGGACACCTACTATGGCGTCAGCCCGACCGACGACCCCCCGGGTCCCGCCACGGGCACGAAACGGGTGATGCGTGGTGGCTCGTGGGGCGACACCTCTCGTGCCGCCCGTTCCTCCCGTCGCCTCTGGGGAGACCCGGCGGCCTCCTACGACCTCGGCATAGTCGGGTTTCGCTTGGTGAGGAATGCTCCAACTCCCTAGGTGCTCACCACGAGCCTAATCCGTCGGGCTGAGGTTTGACCCAGGAAAAGGCTGCTCCTTCGGAGGCCGTCTTGGCCTGTGCCTATGATTGGGCCATGGCCCACGGTTTCTGGCCAAAGGGGGCTAGCGGCCATGGCAGAGCGTTCCCCCACCGGAACGGCTAGCTCACGGTGGCGGAACGGGGGCGGGTGAGTATTGCCATTGCGTGCCGGAGGACGGTGTATCTTATCTCCACCTATGGAGGCATCCGACCATGAAACGATTCCTTACCCTTTTCGCCCTGCCCCTCGTCTTGGTCGCCTGCGAAACCCAACCCGTGGGCGTGGACATCCCTGATGCGCAGTTCGCAAAACCCGACAACCCCGGCAAACCCGGCAATAAACCAGGGGGCGGCGAGTTGATAACCTTCACCGGATACTTGGCAGGTTCTGAGGTGGTTGAAGGTTGTTGTCCTAACCGAGGCCCGAATCCGGAATACACAATGACTCTAGCAGGACCACCGGACCCGGTTGGAATAGCCGGAACACATGACGGCCATATCTTTATGAACAGCTGGTCCCCAAAGGGTACAGATCATGGGGATTATATAGTCCAGTTTTGTTGGGACGGAATAGAGGGGCATTATTTAATTGAAATAAAAGGCGGTGAGACAGTATATAATAAAAGAACCAAAGTTCTTAATGTAACTTTTGATGAAGAAAACATAGTGGAGTGGAAGGTCTACCTTGGTACTGAAACTGACCATAAAGCAGACCTGATATATACTGGACCTCCTGCAGGGGCTTATTTTTCCCTCGAAAGGGATCCAAACGGATAATTCAGGGGTGATCCTGCACAATTACAGCAAAGTCGGCTGATGTCCGGCCTGCTCCGAGGCGGTTTAGGGAGAGTCAAGCCTCCAGCTTTTCGACCACTCGGTCATGGGGGCATTTACACCTGATTCCCTCGCCCGCGCCTTTGGCCCAGCAATTGTTGGCCGACAGGCAGCGGGATTTGTCCTTCAAGCCCAGCTTGAATTGATTTGGCAGGTCGGGCTCGGAGATCAAAGGGCGACAGAGGGAGACAAAGTCGGCGAGCCCATCGGCCAACACGCTCTCCATG
>JBDHGR010000432.1:0-4384 GCA_039589815.1 Gemmatimonadota bacterium
GGAGGACCTCTCTTGTCATCGCCCACCGCCTTTCCACGGTCCAGGGCGTAGACAGGATCCTGGTGTTCCACCATGGGGAGTTGCGGGAGATGGGGTCCCATCAGGAACTCCTGGATGAGGGCGGTCTCTACGCCCGCCTCCACGAGCTACAATTCGCCCCGTCAGGAAGGGAAGCTCCTGCTTAAAAGGGGTCCAGATCCTCTACATTTAACCGCCTGCGGAAACTCCGCAGTCTGGCCCCTACCTGCGGCCTTCCCCGGACCGCCCTCGGATCCCACCGACCCCCCCCGTATCCGGAAGGGGCACCGCGGGGAGGGTTTTTACCTTCGGTCGCCCCACCAGGTCCGGTGCGATCAGGTCCGGGAGAACCATGGTGTCCTCCGGCATAGCTCCTCCATGGGGCGCCACTTCCCCCAGGATCTCGAACCGCTGAGAGATCGGTACGACTTCCCCACCCACTCGCATGACGGGTTCCAGCCAAGATGGTACCCCTCCCCTCGGCATGAGGGCCGATTCGGTGTAGCGACTCCCCGGATTCCAGAGAATCCACTCCTCGACCCCTGCGTCGTAGGTGGCCTGAATCTGCGCCCGAATCTCAGGGGCTCCATAAGGCGGTTGGCCGAGGGAGAAATCCTGTAGCCAGGGGCGAACCAAGCCCGCTCCTTCCACCAGCGCGGAGCGGGAGGTCGCGTCCCGGAGGGCACGGCGAACAATCTCATAGGGGTACGCGTTGGGGGTTTCGAATCCGAAACTCCCGGTCCAGTAGTGGGACGGATAGACCATGGGAAGAACCACGTCCACCTGATCGATCATGGATTCCCAGACCTGCCCGATTCCCACGTCCTTTCGATAGGAGGTCGTGACACCGAAAACATCGGCAGTAACCATTGCCCCCTCTTTGGAAAGAATCTCTCGTGAGTATCCAAGAAAGGCCCCAACTGCTTCTGCCTTGGTCCGTCCCTCGGCGCCGGGAAAGACGGCTCTCCCCAGGAAGGCCTGGGGAGAGTCGGGAAACCTCACGTAGTCCCACTGGATTTCAGGGAACCCTGCCCTCACGACTTCCTTTGCCAGGTCCACGTGGTATTCCCAAACCCGTCGGTCATGGAAGTTGAGCCATCGGACGCTGTCCTGGTCGAGCCATACTCCCCCCCCTGAATCCTGGATGGCGAAATCTGGCCGACCCTCTGAAAGGAGGGGGTCCTTCGCCACCACGATCCGGGCGATGGGGTAAACCCCCGCCTCCTTCAACTGCCCCAACAGGCCCGGGAGGTCCCGGATCCTGATTTCCCCGGTGGCCCCGACCTCGTGGGCCAAGGGCACCTCCGTAGCATGACTAATGAACCCCGTCGCGTCTTTGATATCGATGACGAACGAGTTCACTTCCGTCCGCCGAGCCAGGGTGATGAGCGCTTCACGGCGGCGCCTGGACCCGGCGGCCCAAGCATTCAGGTAGATGCCCCTGATGTGATGGGGCCGGGGGAAAGCCTCATTCTCCCTCGGCCCAACATCCGCTTCCTCTTCTGAGGACATCAACTCCACGACCGAGTCGGGGAAGGGAATAGAATCAACAGGAAGGAGGGAATCCTGGACCCGTAGGGAATCGGGAGACCGAAGAGATTCCTGAGGCGGTGCCCCCAGGCTGTCGTCCCCGGTCCCATCCGAATCCCCACCGCCACATCCCATCAAGACCAGGGGGAGCGCAAGGAGGGTAAGTCTTCGCATCAGCGGTCCTCTTGTAAGCCCTGCGGATCTGCTGCCCGCAATATAACCCCGTACGCAATCGGACCCCTGATGCCGAAATCGGATCCCCAACCGAACAGTGTGGTACTTCTGACGCGCATGAACATCCCCCTCCCGGGCGGGAGCCAACGACCCGACGGAACGCATCGCTCAAAGAGTCGTGCGAGGAAGGCAGCCGGACTTGGACTTTCAGGTGACCATCCGGTACGGGAAAAGGAGTCAACGCTATCTTACTCTTACCGTGGTAGCCGGGGACGTGGCTTCCGCTCTCAGATTGACGGCCGACGGGATTCCTGAGGATCTTGTATCCGAAGTGGATCTGGTGGAACTTCGCCAAGCGCCGGATTTTGAGAAGACCTTTCCCACCACCGAGAATCCCTGAGGAGGGGACCGGAAGGTGGAAGGGTCCTGGAGCGTAAACAGTACACGGGTGCCCTTCTGGATCCTTTAGCGGGTTCTCGGGCCGAAGATTCAGCTTCTTGCATCAGTGAAGGAGGGTTTCCATGGGTCTCGCGATCGTGGCCATTCTGGTCATCGTTTCCGGAGGGGTACTCCTACTCCTGGCTCCCAGCCTCGGGGCCAAGAGTGGCTCCTTCCGCCTCCTTTCATGGGTGGTCATGCTCTTCGGCGTCGGCCTGGCCTTCCTCAACTCCGTCGTCCTCATCAACGTCGGAGAGGTTGGCGTGAAGCACTTCATCGGCAATGTAAGCCCGACTCCCCTCGAGCAGGGGATGCACCTCATCAATCCATTCGCCTCCATCGAGAAGATGTCCATCCGGGAACAGAGTTTCCCCGCCGACGGAGGCATCGAGACAATCGAGGCCCAGACCTCGGAACAGCTGAATGTGATGCTGGAAATCTCCATGCTCTACCAGATCGACGGAGGCAACGCCCCGGACCTCTACCAGAGAATCGGAACGGAACGTCAGATCACCAGCCAGATCGTTCTGAACGCCGTCCGAAACGGGGTCCGGGACGCCGTCGCCACCAAATCCATCAACGATATCTTCTCCCCGAATCGGCGGGAGGTCGCCACGGACATGAAACGTGAGATCCAGGCCAAGGCCGGGGATCGAATCGAGGTGGTCGACGTCTTCGTGCGCGACGTTCAGGCACCACCGAGAGTTCGGGAAGCCATCGAAGAGAAGCTTCAGCGAGAACAGCAGGTGGCGGCGGAGGTTTTCCAAACCGAGATCATCCAGGAAAGGGCCCGGCAGCAGGCGGAAGAGGCCGTAGGGATCGCTGAAGCCCAGCGGATCATCTCTGAAGGACTCACTCCGGAGTACCTGACCTTCTTCTACATCCAGCAGCTCACCCAGATGCCCGAAGGTGGCGTAGTCTACGTGCCGACCGAGGGTGGAATCCCCTTGATCCGGTCCCTGGGGGGCGGCCGTTAAGCGGCGGGCAACCTACGGTGACCGGCTCACGGGATAATCCTCGGGAAGGCGGGTCCGGCGCAGGCCGGATCCGCCGTATTCCCCGCTCCCTCCTCGTGGGAGGTATACTGCTCCCGATGGCTCTTCTGCTCTTCAGTTGTTCGGGGTGCTCCCCCGTTTACCTGGCCAAGGCCGGGTGGGCGGAAATGAAGATCCTCAGGGGCAGGCGGCCCCTGGACGAGGTCATCAACGATCAACGGACCGACGAAGACACGCGCCGAAAACTGCGCCTGGCCCGGCAAACCCGGGCCTTCGCGATCCACATGCTGGAGTTGGATGCCGGGGACTCCTACACCAGCTTCACCCAACTCGAAACCGACACTCTGGCATGGGTGCTCTCGGCGGCATACAAGGATCGTCTGGAATCCAAGACCTGGTGGTTCCCCATCGTGGGACGGGTCCCCTACAAGGGGTATGCAAGCCAAAAAGGCGCCGAGAAGGCCGAGTCCAAGCTCGAGGAGGAGGGCTTCGACACCTACCTGAGGACCACCTCAGCCTTTAGCACTTTGGGATGGTTCGCCGACCCCCTTCTTTCCAGCCTTCTCCGCTACGACGACGTCGAGTTCGTGACGACCATCATCCACGAACTCACTCACAATCATCTCTTCGTCCCGGGGAAGGTCCGGTTCAACGAGAGTTTTGCGACTTTCGTAGGACGAGTCGGAGCCATCAGGTTCTTCTGTGGAATGGATGGAGATCAACAAACCGCTGACTGCATCTCTGCCATTCGTCGTCTGGACGACTACAACAACTTCTCCTCCTTTCTGAATGGATTCGTAGCCGAACTGGAGGAGATCTACTCCTCACCCACCCTCACGGTTGCAGAAAAGGTCCAAGCCCGGGAAGAACTCCACCTTCGGGAGCGAGAGAAGTGGGGTAGACCACCGAAATCCGAGACCTCTCCTCTCATCTCGGCTTTCGTAAACCGACCTCTCAACAACGCCATCCTCATGGCTAGAATGAGGTACTTCCATCGACTCTGGGGGTTCTCATGGGTCCTGAGGGATCACGACGGGGATCTTTCAAAGGCCGTCTCATATTTCAAAGAGAACGTGAAATCGGTGGACGATCCCTTCGATCTGCTTCCTGCCGACGATTCCATCATCATCCGGGGGCAAGACTCGGGGACCTAACCCCCGTCAAAAAGGCCCTAAACCTCTCAGGGCCCGTTGAACCCGACACCACGCCCGACTAAGTTGGCGGTTTAT
>JBDHGR010000433.1:0-4349 GCA_039589815.1 Gemmatimonadota bacterium
CCACTCCCCACGTTGAGTGGGAGATCATCATCATATCGCTCGGCGGCGAAGATCAATGCCCGTGCTACGTCATCAACAAAGACGAGGTCCCGGACGGGTCGTCCTGAACCCCAGACGATGATCTCACCGGCATTCTCCTCGACCGCTTCGTGCGCGCGTCGCACCAGGGCAGGCACGACGTGAGCTGTCTCAGGCTCGAAGTCGTCGCCCGGGCCAAACATGTCGCCCGGGACGACACTGATGTATCGTGCGCCGTACTGCGTACGGTGCGCCTGCACCAGCTTCATTCCGGCCAGTTTCGCTGTTGCGTAAGGGGCGCTACTGGGTTCCAACCGTCCGCCAAAAAGCTCACTTTCAGACATGGGCTGCCGGCAGTCTCTGGGATAACAGCACGAGCTACCGACGTAGACGAGGCGGGGGACTCCTGCCCGCCACGCCTCGCACGTGACCGCCAGGGTCACAGCGAGGTTCTGCTCCATGAGTTCCACGGGTCGGGCGAGGTTGGTGTGAATTCCTGCGCTCCATCCACCTGTAACGAACACCAAGTCCGGATTCGTTCGACGAAAAAGTTCGCGCACCTCGCTGGGCTCGGTCAGTCGGACGCCTCCGTCGTCGACTACACTTGGATACCCGAGCTCAGGCAAGAGACGCCCCAGGGCCGAACCGAGGGGCGTGTCCCGTCCCGCGATGAGGGCGCGAGGTTGCTCGGTCACGAGATTTCGGACCCCGGACTCAGTTCTCGCGTGGTGTAGGCCTGAGTGTTGTTCCGCTCCTCTTCCGATATGTACTCCTGTTCAGGGTCGTAGAAGATGATCTCGCTGCCGGTTGGCTGGAAGTTGAACGGCACATAGAGTCGATCGTGCAATGCCGCCCGTACGTCGACCTGGCGGTCGACGGGCGCGTACAACAGCATGAATCCACCTCCGCCCGCACCGACGAGCTTGCCCCCGATAGCCCCCGCCTCACGAGCAGCGGTGTACATATCGTCGACTTCGGGATTGGATACGCCGTCCCCGAGGCTCTTCTTGAGCTCCCACGCTTCGTGCTGTAGCTCCCCGAGGTCGTGGAGCGGACCGTTCCCAGCAATCACGTTTACGGCCTCTTCCACCATGTCGCCCATGATCCTCAGCTGACGACGATTGTCCTCGAGGTTGGTGACATAGGCGGAGGCCACATCGGATGCGGTGCGCTTGATCCCGGTGTAAAACAGCATGAAGTGAGCCGAGACGTCTTGGATCCGCGTGACCGGCACCGTCAGCGGTCGCAGCACGTATTCGCCGGTAGGCAAGAACGTGATATGGTTGAAACCACCGTGGGCTGCCGAGATCTGGTCCTGGCACCCGACGGTTTCCTTTAGGATCTCGCGCTCCACATGGATGCCCTCCTCGGCGAGGGCTTGTTTGGTGGGCATCTTCCCGTGCAGCGCGTGCAGGGCATGCAGAAGGCCGACGGTGAACGATGAACTCGAACCCATCCCACTGCGGGCTGGAAGGTCACCGTCGTGATGGATCTCGACGCCCCTCCGAACATCGAGATAATCCAACACCCCTCGAACGGCCGGGTGCTTGATTTCTTCGATCGCGTTCACGTCCTCGATCTTCGAGTAGACGACCCGGTACCGATGCTCAAAGAAGGGGGGGAGGTATCTGCAGGTGAGGTAACAGTACTTGTCGATCGTACCCGCGAGGACCGCACCGCCATGCTCACGAAACCACGAAGGATAATCCGTACCACCACCAAAAAGAGACAGTCGAAACGGCGTGCGGCTAATGATCACAGAGTCCTCCCTCGTCCATTGTCGCCGGAGAGCGCGGTTTGGGAAAAGAGGGCGAGCTCTACCAGATCGCCGAGCAGGTGTTGCCGGAGGATCCTGGGGGCGTCAGTGTTCACGTCTCTCTCCCTGAAGAAGCTGCTCAATTCTGACCGCTGCACACCAGACGTCCTCGACAACGTGATCTGCGAGGTCGGTGGGCTCCGTTGCCCCGTACCCTGTGCGAACTAGGAGATTCGTGGCACCAATGGCCCGACCCATTCCCAGATCTGTGCCTTTGTCCCCGATGACGAAGGCACCAGAAAGTGAACGCCCCAACGCTGTTGCCGCCGCCTGGGCCAATCCGGGCTTCGGCTTTCGGCACCGACAACCCCCCCCAGGAAGGTGAGGACAGTAGCCGATCCAGTCCCAACTCGCGCCTTGATCGTCCATCAGGTCCCAAAGACGCGCGTGCACGGCGTCCAACGTAACCGTGTCGAGAAGGCCCCGGCCGACGGCGGATTGGTTCGTGACAACGGCGATGCCCAAGCCGAGATCCCTCATCCGGCGCATTGCGCGGGCTGCACCGGGGAGGAGAACGACCTGCTCGGGCTTTGAGAGATGGTGAACCTCACGGTTGAGCGTGCCGTCACGGTCCACCAATACCAGGGCCCCATGTGAAGTGGCCGCCGGACAACGCCACGTCTCCGTGGCCCGTGAGTACGACGCCGGCACCCCGATGTCGATGAATCGGCCCCCACCTCTGTACCCGTAGATACCGAGAGCCCTGGGAAATAGATCAGTTTCCAGTGAAGAAGGGCGGTGGGGAAGCCCGGCCAGGAACGCGGGTTCCATGAAGTAAACCCCCGCATTGATCCATGCAGATCCGTCGCGGCCCTTTTCAGTGAACTGCGCAACACGTCCGTCATCCATCAATTCCACAGCACCGAACCGCGACGCGTCGGCCATATGGGTAAGAGTGAGAGTGACCTCGGCCGGGCCTTTCCGGTGAAACGCGGCGAGGGCTTCCAGGTCAACGTCACACCACGAGTCTCCGTTGAGTACATAAAACGGTTGGTCGTCCGGCAGGAGGGCACCGGCCTGGGCAAGCGCGCCTCCTGTGCCGAGCGGTTCCGATTCCTCGGACCACTCGATGCACATCCCAGCGTACTCGTCGCCCAACACCTGGCGGACGGTGGAGGCCTTGTGACCGACGCACATCACGACGCGTCCGATCCCCTGGTCCGAGAGATCGTCCAGGACGCGGTGAAGGAATGGACGGCCGTCCACCGGGGCGACTACTTTCTGTCGATCCGAGATGACAGTTTGTAGACGGGTTCCGAGACCCCCGGCGAGAATGGCGGCGGTGCTCATACGTTTCGAAACGCACCCCCGCGAAGCATGCGGAATCCTACGATCAATTCCCGGATTCCTCGATCCAGAGACCTGGTGGCAATGAAGCCGGCCTCACGGAGGCGTTGATTGCTGACGACGTAGTTGCGCTTGTCGGGATCCGAACCGATCTCAGCCCCGTGGATGTAGAAACTGGGCACCTGCTCCTTGATGCGAAGCGCCAGCTCCCACTTCGACATGTTCTCCTCGTCCCGGCCGACATTGTACGGGCGACCGACCATTGACTCAGCTTGCGCGATACAGTGGACGAAGCAGTCGGCCCCGTCCCGTAGGTGCAGGAAGTTGCGCTTGAAATCCTTCTCAAACAAGACGATGGCGCCCTCCGTCAAAGCCGTGTAGACGAAGTGGTTCACCATGAGATCCAAGCGCATTCGGGGAGAAAAGCCGAAGACCGTCGCCAGGCGGAGGGTGATGGTGTTGGGCGAGTCGAGCAGCAGTTTCTCGGCATCACATTTGGTATGCCCGTACAGGGAGATCGGCTCGAGCGGGGTCTCCTCGGTACAGAAGGTCTCTCCGGATTTGGTGCCGTAGCCGCTGTTGGTTGTCGGATAAACGACGAGTTGGTGCGGGCTCCGGAGACGATTCAGGGTCACCACGGCGCCGTAGTTGAGAGAGGTGGCTAGCTCCGGTTGCAGGTCGCATGCCGGGGCACCCACCACAGCCGCCAGCGGGATCAGCACGTCTGCATCTGCCACCAATGGCCTGAGCGTGGCCTCGTCTCGCGCATCGCCGTAGGTGAAATCGAAGGCTTCACTCGGGACCAGATGCGATAAAGAGAGCTGCGGGTACGTCATGTTGTCCAGAACATGGACTTGATGACCGGCCTCCAGGAGGTGCTCGCAGAGCACCGAGCCCACGTAGCCGGCACCGCCGGTGACCAGGACCTTCACGTTGCCTCCCGATTGTCGATGGTGCGCTGAGACCTCAGAAATGTGGTCTCGTTCCTACCCATCCGAAGCAGGTAAGCACTGAAAGCAAGGACGAATCCCATTGCCAACATCTGCATGGCTCGGATGGCTGCTGTCAAGGATAAGAGTTTCAAGGGAGCCGGGTGCCGTTGGCACTGGGCCGGAGTTCAGGGGCAGGCGGGTCCCGAGATGGTCCTGGCCAGCGGACACCCCCTGGAGGGTGGTCAAGTTTCAGCAAAATGCTGATCAAGAACAGGCGGGGCACGTTCCGACCTGGA
>JBDHGR010000434.1:0-6700 GCA_039589815.1 Gemmatimonadota bacterium
CATGGGTGCCTCCGAGGGCTGTGGGTAGCACGAATAGATTTTGTGCTCCCGGAAACGGGACGCACGCTACAAAGTTGTGCACCCCCCCTCGGAGGTTTCCCTTTTTCATAGGATGGGTATCTGGACTTCTCCCCTGTTGGAGGGGTGATGATGCGGAGCAGTGAGATCGGATTCTGATTCGTCGGGACGTCAAAACGCAATGCTGGCGGTCTCGCCCAAGAGAGGACCTTTCCGGTGGTCTGATACCACTTCCAGCCTTCACGCGCCAGATACCCTAAGCTCGCCAGCGATACGCGGGTTAATCATTCAGGTCATCCACGGGCGCGCAGATCCACTCCTCCCCTCCTTGCACCCCCCTTACCCACACGACATCCTTCTTCTTGGTGGCTGACTGGGCTGGAACGGGAAGGCTCCACTCCGGTCACCCTGAAGCTGGCTCCGGTCGGGAACCGAATGGTCGTTGCCAGACCTACCCTCCCTGTAAAACCCTTAGGCCGGTTCCTACTTTCATCCACGTTTAGCACTTCCCACTCTCCGCCGGTCGGACTGGGCCCTGAATCAAACTTCGGGAGGGAGCGCTCCGTTACGCCAGAGACATCCCAACTTGGAGAAATTCCGATGGACTCCAACAAGAAAGCCAAGACCGCAAGGGTACTCGGTTACATCTGTCTCGTGGTCGGGACGGTGAATCTCGCACTCGTCGTTCTGGACCCGACAGAAGCCGAGTTACCTCTTCTCGTAACTGGCCTCAGCGCATTTACTATCGGCATCTTCATGGTAGCTCTAGGTAGGAAAAAGCCCCCGCCTGTGGATTAGTCCGGATCTCCCGGTCCGTTCAGAAGGCGCTGGGCAGCTGAGCCTCCAAAAGGTATTGTCAACCTGAGCCGGTTCCTCACAGACTCGGTTGATGGAACCCAATAGAGGCAGCTCCCGCGGATACCGAGTCCCTCCCCAGATCATCAGTCACGCTGTTTGGCTGTATCACCAATTCTGCCCGAGCTTCCGAGACGTCGAGGAACTCCTTGCCGAGGATGTTCGGGGCGTTTTCCTGGCGGGTTGGCCACCAGTGGCCCCAGGCAGGGAGTCTTCAGAATCCACCACTGGCGAGAGGGTGACGATGGCGGACTCACTCCCAGTGATCCAACATCCCGTGGGGCACTTCAAAACCCCAATCTTGCTCTTATGTTGCGCCATCAGGCCGGTCGCATTACTCTTTTATGTTCCAATCAAAAATTTTCACATCTTGGGCAATCCCACCGCTGACGTCGGGATCCCGTCATTCCATCAGGAGAGGATCCGATGCGAAGAGTACCTTCTGTTTCCTTGAGTCTCGTCCTCTTGACCGCCTTTTCGGGTCCTTGGCACACCGCCGCAGCCCAGGGATCTTCGGAGTTGGCCGGCGGCTGGATCGTCACCGGCTGGACGGCGGCGGACGGAACGGTCAACTCACAGCCTCAGCGGGGGCTGTTCCTTTTCACGGGAACGGGTCAGTACAGCATGATGTACGTTCTGGGCGATGAACCTCGGCCGCGATATGAGGGAGAGACCCAGACCGAAGCCGAGACGCTCACCGCATACGGTTCTTTCGTCGCGAATTCCGGCCGCTATACCGTGAACGGGAATACTCTCACGTACGAAGCCTATATGGCGAAAGACCCAAACTACATGGCGGACTGGAACGCGAACGAACCCGGCAACGCGGTCAACGTCACGTTCAGCGTCACGAACGGAATTCTCACGCTCAATTGGGTTGACGGACGAAATGCGGGGCAGACGGCCACCCTGCGCCGGCCCGGGCAGCCACAGGGCGACCAGGAGTAACGAATAGGCCCTCCGCCGTGGACGGCCCCTACTGGGCTTGTTGCGAATTAGGTGGACCCCGTGGAGGCTCTGAAGTCGGAGTAAGAGCGGAGGCGAAGCTTGGTGAAGCTCGTCTCCTCTCCGAAGGTTGAACCAGTTAGCCTCGTCTTTTTGGGGACATGAAGTGAGGGATCCCTTGGCCCGAGCGTGGCGAAAGGGTCCACATGTGACCCTACATTTCTTGGGACGCTATTCTAGCGGAAGTGGGGCATGGATCCGCCGAGCCTCAGCACTCCGAGGTGGAATTCGAAAACGATGTAGTTCGAATCCTCAGGATCGAGTACGGACCGGGAGAGCCATCCGAATAACATTGGCATCCCGCCAATTGTACGATCTTCATCAAACCCGATTGAGGAGCCCCTTGGTCGGTCCCATTCCTAGCACTTAGGAGACTACGATGCCACGTGTAATGATCACAGCGCAGGTTGAGGATTCGGCCAAGTGGGAAGAGGGGTTCCGCACCCACGGGGAGTTGCTCCGCAGCATGACCTCTACGGTGACACATTTCACAACGACCGACGAGAATGAGGTAGCCCTTTACGCCGAACCCGCCGATCTGGCCAAGTATTTTGAGGTGCTTGAATCGCCGGCCACGGCTGAGGCGATGGCCTACGACGGTGTGAAGCGTGAGACCGTGAAGGTCTTCGTCCTGGACAAGGAGTTCAGATACTGAAGCGATAGGGTTCGTCTGTAGGTCCATTTGGGCCAGTGACCTTGACGCGAGTGTACGCGCACGTCTGAAAAAACCCCCTTTGAGAAAGTAGGAAGCAAGGGGCAGAGGGATCCTCGGCGCCTGAGAGAATCACATCCAGACAGGAGGAGAAGCGGCACCGCCGGGGCCATGGGCTTCGAAGGGTAGTAGACAGAAGAAGAGTTCAGCCGCTTCTTCGTGCGCGGTTGGGCACAGAACCCCGTGTTCGAAGAAGGTGGGCCAGGGGGTGGGCCAGGGGGTGTGGGCCAGGGGGACTTGCGGGATTGGATCTGGTCGCCTCAGACTGAGAAGCTTCTCCACCACCGGGTCTAAGAATGCGATGCCGGCGTTCTCGCCCAGGCGAGGTGTTTCCCGGTGGCTTGATACCGCTCCTTCCTTCCTCGGCCCTAAAACGACCAACTCACTGCCTGCTTCCTCCTTCCCTAGCTCGCCCTCCCCGCTGGTGGCTCCCGTCCCAGATACTCGGTAGCTCCCTGAGGCGCCCGAAAGGTAGCTCAAAACGACAGCCCCGCTGGATCAGAAATCGGGGGAAAGAGGCAACTCCAAAAGCGGACATTTCTGCTGGAATAACACTCCCGAAACTTTTTCCTTGCCAATCGCAAACATCTGTTGTGAGCTTTGATAAGGAAGAACTGTCAACCGATTCGCCCGGCGGGATGGGGCGCAAGGGACCAGATGTTCGAGCTTCAGACTTTCGGAACCCCGCAACTCCTGACAGGGGACGGCACTCCGGTCAATAAGTTCACCAGGCAAACGAAGAGGTTCGCCCTGCTGATCTACCTTGCCTGTGAACGGCTCAACCGACCACACCGCCGCGAGGAGATCCTGGCCGTCTTCTGGCCCGAGGCCGACGGGTCCTCCGGCAGAAACGCCCTTCGCCAGGCGTTGCACGTCATTCGGGACGAGTTGGTCCCGGACCTGGTTCGCGGGAGCGGGTCGGAGGGCCTGTGGGTGGAGGAATCGGAACTTCGATGCGACGTGGAAGCATTCACCCGGGCGATAGCCGAGGGATTGCTCGAAACTGCCCTTCAGATATACAAAGCCGACTTCCTCCCGGGTTTTGACGTTCAGGGCTGCCCCGAGTTCTGTGCCTGGGCGGACGAGCGGCGGACCCATCTAAGGGGCATGGCAGCCAATGCTGCCCGGAACCTGGCTCACCAGGCCGAAGGAAATGAGGACTCCGCAACCGCCCTGTACTGGTGGAGGAAAACCTCGGACCTCCGACCGTTCGACGAGACGGTGGTTCGCCGTGTCATGTCGCTTCTCGCCTGGGCGGAAGGCCGCGGAGTTGCCATGGCGGAGTTCGAGGCGTTCCGCCGCCGATTGGCCACCGACCTGGAGCTGGAACCATCCGACACCATGCTCGACCTGATGGAGAAGATCTCAGCCGGCCGCATGGATGAAGTCACCCAATGGGTCGGGGATCGAAGGGGCCGCTCAACCGAAACCGCCGAGGCCCACTCGATGTTGCTCAGCGATCACCCCGGTTGATGGTTGGGAGTGATGGACCGCCGAAAGGTTAGGTCCTGTCCGTCAACGCCCGTAAGCCAGAGGTCGCCGGTTCGAATCCCGCTGGCTCCACTCCTCTAACATCTTGATAATCGGTTAATTACACGGATTCCCCCTCGTGATCTGCGAGAGGGGGTGTACATGTAACGATCAGGATTGTTTCCACACTCTACGCGCGGGAGGTGGCGGAGTCGAGGGTTGAGAGAGGGTGGAAACGATTCAGTTGGACTGAGCCGCTGGGCGGTGGGTGGGGCTATGAGGCGGTCCCCGAGATTGAAGATTGAGGCCGTGGACGCGAGGTGTCGTGGGGGCCCATGGCCGGGTCGGAGGAGGATGGGGCCGGGAAGGCGAGGCCGAAGCCGTCCCGGGCACAGGGGAGCCCATAGACCCCGGGTCAAGGGGCCAGGCTTCAGGCTGCGGCATGGCGATACCTGTGGGCAGGAGGTGGACGCTCGAGGAGCTGCACGCATCGGAGCATGCCATTTCCGCAGTGGGGACAGAGACGCAGACCGCGAGGCAAGAGATCGAGGAACTGTTCACTGTCCTCAGCGTCCTCGGCGCCCAGCCCGGAGACGGCCTCCGGCTGACCGAGAGCGTCGCGGCAGCGGGAGAGGAGCTGGGTCCGGGTGCCGTTAGCCAGAAAGCCGTAGTACCGGATCCGTACGAAGCCCTTGGGGAGGACGTGGAGGAGGAAACGGCGACAGAACTCCCCAAGAGGAAGGGTCAGAGTTCGGACCCGCTGGCTGCGGTACTCCTTGAACCGGAACGTGACGGCCCGGTCGTCGACCTGAAGCAGCCTGTGGTTGGAGATGGCGGTGCGGTGTGTATAGCGGGCGAGGTACTCCAGAACCTCATCGGGGCCGTCGAAGGGCGGCTTGGCATAGACAACCCATTCGGTGCGCCGTGCCTCGTGGAGGAGGCGATTGAACGCTGCCGGGCACCGGTAGGAAACGAGGCGGCCGTGCAACTCCAACCGCCCGTCCCGGAACACTTGGGACAGGCCTGACAAGAACTTTCCACGGAAGAGACGGCTGAGCACCCGGACCGGTAGGAAGAAGCCGGGGCGGCAGGGCTTCCAGGTGCATCCATCCTCCGCCAGTCCGCCGGCTGGGACCACGCAGTGTACGTGGGGATGATGGACGAGGGTCTGGCCCCAGGTGTGGAGGATGGCAAAGAATCCGAGGCGGGCTCCGAGGTGGCGAGGGTTGGAGGCGATCTCCTGAAGCGTCCGGGCCGCGGTACGCAGCAGGAGATCGTAGACGACCTTGGAGTTCTGGAGGGCAAGGGGCGCAAGGGTCTGGGGCAGGGTGAAGACCACGTGGGCATAGGGCACAGGTAACACCTCGGCCTGACGAGCTTCGAGCCATCCGGCCTGGGCGCTGCCCTGGCACTTCGGGCAGTGGCGGTTGCGGCACGAGTTGTAGGAGATCTGCTGCTGTCCGCAGGCGTTGCACTCGTCGACATGGCCACCCAGCCGGGCCGTACGGCAGGCCAGGATCCGGTCAACAACCGCATGCTGCTCCCGGCTCCAGTGGGACATGGTCCCGGCCGGAGGCCGGATATCGAGGAGCCTCTGGAAGACCTCCGCGACCTCGTGCCGAGGTCGCTTCGACACCTACCTGAGGGTCACGAACCCTGGGCTCAGGGCATCCAGTGGGCTCCGCGTTGTGCGGACCCGCTCCGTCGCCACGTGCGTGTAGATCGCCGTGGTCCGTAGCGAGCGGTGACCCAGTAAAGTCTGGATCACTCGCAGGTCCGTGCCCGCCTCCATCAAGTGGGTGGCGTAGCTGTGACGAAGGGTATGTGGACTTGCGGGCTTCGCGATCCCGGCCCGCAAACGTGCCGCCTTCAGGGCACGCTGGATCGCCGAGTGGCTCAGCGGCTGGTCGGGGTCCTTGCCAGGGAACAGCCAACTCGGCGGCTCATAGGCCCGCCAGTAGGCCCGAAGCGCCTGCAAGAGCACCGGCGACAGCGTGACCTGGCGATCCTGGTCTCCCTTGCCATGGCGCACCGTCAGGACCATCCGGGCACTGTCCACGTCCCTCAACTGAAGCGATAGCGCCTCGCCGAGCCGCAGCCCCGCCCCGTAAAGAACCATCGCCACCGTTCGGTGCTTCAGGTTCCTGATCGCCCCGAGGAGCCGCCCGACCTCCTCCGGACTCAGAACCACCGGATGCCTCCGCTTCAGCCGGGGGTAGGGCAGGTGGGGGACCATGTCCGGCCGGTCCAGCGTCACTCGGTACAGAAACCGAAGCGCTGCGATCGCCTGCGCGAAGGCAGAGCGCGATACCTGCCGCTCTTCCTTCAGGTGCCGCAGGTAACCTCGAACCTCCTCGCTTGTCAGGGTGTCCGGCGATCGGTTGAAGTGGCATGCCATCTCGGCAACGCGCCCGATGTAGATCTCCTGCGTCCGCTCCGCGTAGTTCTGGATCCGCAGGTCCGCCAGCATCTTCCGGCGTAGCTCGCTCATGGGGCCCTCCTTGACGGGGTTGCGTTAGGAAAACGCAACGTACTCCGCCAAGGGCCCCGACCTACCGCGGGACTGCCCTACCGTTCATACCCTGTAGAGAGAACCCCCGGGAAAGCACCACCACCCACCGCGTAGCGGTTTAGTTCAAC
>JBDHGR010000435.1:0-4939 GCA_039589815.1 Gemmatimonadota bacterium
CCTCCCCTGCTCCGGCCTCTCTCTTCGGTCTTCCCCTCCTCCTCCCTCACCTTCCCCCACATGGTTCCGTCCATCATCTCCCGGGGGTTGGCGTACTCCTTCTCGAGGAAGGGCACCCCTTCAACCATCCACTTGGCCTTCTGCGTGCCTTTCAGGTAGTGATCGAAGTACTGCATCATGCGAATCTGGAAGTCGATGCGATTCTCTTTCCGGGAAAGGTGGTGCCCCTCGTCGGGGTAAGAGAGAAGAATCACCTCTTTCCCCATTCGCCGAGCCATGGCGTAATACTCGAGGCCTTGGCCGTAATCCACCGATCCATCCACGGTTCCGTGAAGGATCATGAAAGGAGTGGTGATCTTCTCCGTGTGGTGGATGGGTGATTGGCTCAGATACAGGTCAAAATCCTCGAACGGCGTCGTTCCCATCCGCACCTGGCCCACCTCGGTGATCCCCTGCTGGATATTCCCACTGCTCCGATACAGAGTGTTATAGAAGGAGATGAGGTTTGTGGGAGGAGCCCCAGTGACCACGGCGGAAAACATGTCCGTCTGTGTCACCACAAAGGACGACTGGTACCCTCCCCATGAGTGACCTTGAAGACCGATGCGATCTCCGGCTGGAAGACCAGATACCCATGGCTGGCGTAGGTGGCCATATGGGGCCTGTCGTCGTAAGCAGGTCCCTGGTAACTGTGGTGGCGCTGGCTCGACAACTCATAAAAATAGACCAGCATCGGGTACTGCTTGCCTTCCTCGTAGCCCGCCGGGAGGCCAAGGGTGCCCTGGAGCTCGTTCCCTCGTTCGTCTACGTAGTCGATGAGGACCCTGCCGGGACTCCAAGCAAAATTGGCCTGCTGGGGGTTCGCGTCCGTAACCTTCCGGGGATTCCGGAATCGGGTGTCGCTAACCCAGTAATCCGGGAACTCCACGAAGGTCTGTTGGGTGAAGAGAATTCGATCGGAATCATCCGCCTTGGTAGGCCTCCCAACGGACTTGTCGAGCCAGATGAGCGACTGCGGTTCACGCCCCTTCTCGAGCTCGAAGTAACCACTCTTCTTCGTCCAATCGCCGTAGGCGGTAAGGAGAACCGGTTCATCCAGGTCGATGCCCTCGTCTTCTGCCCCACCTCCACCGAACCCACCAAAGCCACCACCGCCACCTCCACCCATGCGCGTCACACGGAACCGGATCTTCTCGGTGGAGCCCATACCCTGCGTGAGATTGATGGCATCACTCCCATCCAGGGGAACCTCCCACACATCGTACCGATCATAGAGCACCACGCTCTCCCCATCCGTGGTCCATCCCGCAGTGCCATAGGTGGGAAGCTCGTAAGGATGATCATCCTGGCGGTTGACGAAGTCCACACCCGAGCTCTGGGTCAGGTTCACCTCATCTCCCGACGCTAGCCTCCGTGCGATGACCTGTTCGTTCTTGAGGTAGAGCCACCAGGTACCATCGTCAGAGGCGCCCATCTGGCGGCCGAGCCCCTCGGCAATCGGTGTCCGGTCTCCCGTGTCCAGGCTGACCCTGTAGTAGTCGGCTTTGCTTCCCCCCCAGGCCACATCGTTCTCGTAGGGCGTCGGGTCCCGGCCGATACCCCACCGGGAGGTGCCGGCAGGGGACACGGACTCCATGGATTCGTCAGCAAGGCGAACAAAGGAGAGTCGGGGCCCGTCGAGGTTCACGACGGAAGACCAGGTCCGATTCCTCTCCCGGCTGGCACGCACCTGCTGAACTGACTGTGGCTGAACGTCGGCCCAGTGGTAGACATCAACGTTCGCCCTATCCTCGAGCTCCTCTCTCTCGTCGGCTTGTTCTTTAATGCCTACGAAGATGCGATCCGAATCGTCTGACCAGTTCAGCCCCGAGAGCTCGCTGAGAACGAACCCCTGGGGAAAGCCCGATGTGGTGGCCGGATCCAGAACGGCCAGGCGGTCAGGGGCTGCAAGATCCGTGAGAACGAGGAGCGTGTTTTCCCGCTGCACTTTTTCCTCCGGCACCTCCCCTCGAAGAGCCGCCAGTGCATCGCCTGACTCGTTCCAGGTCAACTCCGAGTACGTTGTTTGGTCGGTATCCAGTGCATGGATCCGGCTGGAAACCATCTCAAGGAGATAGAGGCCGTTCCCAGCGTGATCCGCCGCATCCACCAAATAGGCCAGATGGGTTCCGGATTCGTTTACGGCATAGTCCGAGACGTTCCCAAGGTTGAGGGAAGTCCCATGGGCCGGATCGTAGATCACCAGGTCCGCGCCATCAAAGCCGGCTTCATCCCCCTCGCCCCGTTTTCGGATCAGGAGAACGCTGGTGTTTTCCGGGAAGGAGAACGATGCCACATCGGCGAAAGTCAGGGAGTCGCCGGTAGCGAGGTTGCGAAGGACCATGGTGCGGCCACGGCCACCGCCTCCGCCTTGCCCTGGCCTCTGACCGGGGGTCGGTGGCTGGGGGCGTCCCTGCCTGGCAGACCCCTCACCGTCCTCACTTTCCGGCGGCGAGATTTGGTAGGCCACCCACTCAGAATCCCGGGAAAAGGCTGGGGCCGTACCCCTCGGAACCACATGGGAAAGGTCGGTGTCCAGCCCCATCACATAGAGTGTGTCTTCCCCTTCCAGGCGGTCGTGGACGTAGCTCATCCAAGCGCCGTCCGGCGAAAGGGAAGTGGATGTGATCCGTTTCCACTGGTCATAGTCGTCGACGGTGATGGGTGGCTTTTCCTGGGCTTCCAGGGACGCCGGCAGCGAGACTCCCAGGAGAATGAACCCCACGATCAAATTGAGGTGGGAGACTGCAGGGAGATATCCGAGACGTCTCCGAGACGAGCTGGCCATGGGTGCCTTCCGGTGGGAGGGGATTGGACGGAGCACCGCACCTTAAGGGAGACGTGTGGCCTGCGCTAGTGGATCACAGACCTCGACGTTCAGGGCCTCCAGGCATAACCCAACTTCAGAAAGAAGGTCCTCTCCTGCCTGGTTAAAGCCGTCCTGGTAAGCTCAGGGGTCATCAACCCGAGGCTGTCGTCGGAGTAACCCAGAAAAAGGACTGTCTGGGGATTCACCTTGTAGGAGAAGAGGACCTGAGTGAAAAGTGTCTTGGTCTCGGGGTCCACCGGAGCCAGGTACTCCTCAACGTTCCGATCCACGTCCTGGTATTGGACGATGGCACGAAAGAAGGCACGGACGCTCAGGTTGTAGACGGCCCTGACCTGGCTGAGGTTGGCGACGAAGGTCTGTCGGCCTTCGTACGTCAAACGTTGGTAGGCGTGTTGGACGGTGACGTTCAGGTGTCTCCCCAGCTTCATCTCGGCCTGGGGTCGGATGGTGGTCTGAGTGCCTTTCCTGCCATTCTGGTAGTCCACCGAACCCCCGTAGTAACCGCCCAGGCCCAATGTGGCAGCTCCCGAAGGCCGAATCTCACCGTTGAGGCCACTCCCAACGATATCATAGGTTTCCCCTGCGAAAAACTCGTCCCTCCGCGTAACGAAAACGTTCAGCTGTGACTGCATGGGGCCAGAAATCCCACCGAAGAACCGGGCTTCCTGCTCACTGAGTTCACCATCCAGGTTTTCGATGCGGCCACCCTGGATCCCTGCCGTGAGGAATGAATACCAGTCATCCGGCTCCCCCCAGAAGGTCCGGGTCACCACACCGGTCAGGGCGCGGAAGTCCACACGGAACACAAACCCTGCATCGGCCCGAAAGGCCTCGCCGGTGCGCGTCAGGTTGAGCTGCCCAAACCAGTCCCGGCTCTGGTGCCGGGCCTGAAGAACGATGGCGTCACCTCCAAAAGCGCCCTCGGGTTGGCCGTGATCCTCGACCACCTCCTCGGGATACTCGGTGGAAGACCGGAGATACTGGCCTTCGATGGTGTTGGTCTGGGATAACCTCAAGAACACATCGGCCCCGTACACCCAATTGTGATAGCCATCCGCATTCCGCGCCGTCACCAAACCACCGACCGTGGACACCTCTCCCACATCTCGTCGATAGCGAAGCACACCTCCAGTGACATCGTTTCTCAGGGAGGTGGAACTGGATCCTTGGTTGGCGGGGAAGAGGAGGTTGTTCACTCGGTCCTGGGTAAGGTAGAACCCGACGGCGTGTGGTCCTTCTTTACCGGTGACCTTCGCCCCGGCTTCCGGGTCCGCCACTGTCCGGGTGAAGATGACGTTCATGGGAGTAAGGAAAAAATCCGCCCCCTCGAGGAAGAACGGCCTCCTCTCCGGGAAGAAGAGGGCGAACCGCGTATTCACATCGAGCTGGGCCACATCCGCCTCAACCTGAGAGAAGTCCGGGTTCACCGCCCCATTGAACACCAGATTGGGTGTCATGCTCCAACGTGCCGTTACCCCTGGCTCATGATCCGCTTCACCGTGCTCCCAGGAGCCTCCAGGCCATTCGGGTCTGGAGTCGGATCGGACGGAGGTAACCGTCGGGGCTACCTCCACGTTCCGACCTGGGTCCACCCCTTGAATCCCTGTGAGCTTGTTTCCCTGGCAGAGGAGGCACGCCCGGTTCCGGTTGGTGGGATGACTCCGCATTCGGTGACGGACCTCCCGGGGCAAAGACCGGAAGGCCATCAAGCCCCAGGTCTGGGGTCCGGTGGATCGGGGAAAGCGAAGGCTCTTGAAGGGAACGGCCACCTCCACCACGTACCCCTCGGCTGTGATCTGGCCATCCGAATCCCAGATCGCATCCCAGGAGAAATCCTCGAAACCCTCGTTCTCGCTGAAGATGGCATCCATCTGAACACCAAGAGGATTGATCCGGAACTGAAAACCCCTCCGCTCGTCGTCGAAGGGATCGATCATGAAACCCACGTGGTCGTCCTGGAACGGAGTGTCCCGGTCGGCGAGGTTCGCTCTGATGGCGCTGGGATCCGGGTCATGAGCTCGGTATCCCAGGTAGAGGTTCTCATCGTCGAAGGTGACGTAGACCTCGGTC
>JBDHGR010000436.1:0-7109 GCA_039589815.1 Gemmatimonadota bacterium
TGTGCCGAGAGTGCAGAAGCCGCCCTTCACCTCCTCCCAGACTTTCAGCCCAGTTTGATCATAACCGACGTCCGGATGCCCGGGATGAGCGGAATCGATCTCCTCGAACGGCTCCGTGATTCCGACGAAGACGCCGACGTCCTGGTCATCACGGCTTTCGAGGACATGGAGACGGCTGTTGCTGCCATGAAGGCCGGTGCCTACGACTACTTGGTGAAGCCCCTGGACTTGGATCAGGTCGAGCTCCTGGTCGAACGGTGCTTCCGGGACCGTTCGCTCCGCCGCCGGGTCCGTCACCTCTCGTCCGAAGCCTCCGGCCAACACTCGGTGGATCGCCTCATCGGCCGGGATCCCCAGATGATCGCCATCTACAAGATCATCGGGACCCTGGCCCAGAACCGCACGACCGTACTGGTTACCGGCGAGACCGGCACGGGAAAAGAACGCGTGGCCCGGGCCATCCACTTCAACTCCCCCTCGGCCGCTGAGCCGTTCATGGCCGTGAACTGCACGGCCCTCCCTGAGACCCTCCTGGAGTCGGAGCTTTTCGGACATGTCAGGGGAGCCTTCACCGGGGCCATACAGAGCCGGAGAGGGTATTTCGAACTCGCCGGGTCGGGAACCGTCTTCCTGGATGAAATCGGCACCACGGGTGGTGACTTCCAGGCCAAGCTCCTGAGAATCCTGGAGGACCGGGAGTTCTACCCCGTGGGCGGAGAGCGCCCACGGCGGACCGAGGCTCGGGTCATCGCGGCTTCCCAGCGCCCCCTGGAAGAGCTGGTGAAAACCGGAACCTTCAGGGAGGACCTTCTCTTCCGCTTGAAGGTGGTAGAGATCCGTCTCCCTCCCCTCCGGGAGCGCCGTGGCGACATCCCCCTTCTCGCCCGGCACTTGATGGACAAGATCGCCGAGGACCTCCATCGCGATCCCACGGATATCTCGGACGAGGCTCTCCGGAAGCTGAACGCCTACGACTGGCCGGGAAACGTGAGGGAGCTGGAGCATGCCCTCACCAGAGCGATGGTTCTGGCCCGAGGGCCCGTGGTCGGGGCTGAACATCTGGCTCTCGACGGGGGAGGGTCCGGGCGACGCCCGGAGGCCGAATCTCAGGCCCTGCCGAGAACACTGGCGGAAGCCGAAGCCGCCCAGGTCCAGCGAATCCTGAATGAGACCGGTGGAAACAAACGGAAGACCGCACGAATCCTGGAGGTTTCCAGGGCGCGGCTGGAACGGATGATCCAGCGGCATGGGTTGTCGGTTTGAGGAGATGGCATGGCTGCGAATCGATCCCACGCTGGACTCGAAACGAGGCCGGTCAGGCGGAGAGAAAGAAACGGTTTGGGGAGTAAAGAGCCTGGAAATCGTTGGCAAGTCTTGTTTTTTCTCCTTCCGAACAACCTGGCACCATGTGTGTTTGACTCCAAGCCCAGAGGACAGGCAGTGAATCGCTGACCTGTTCAGCATCGGAGGACACGCATGACCAGGGAGGTCTTTATGTCGAACCGGCTCATCGCCCCGTGTCGCGCAGCCCAATCTGCTGCCGCCTTGATCTTCCTGTCTGGAGCTCTCACTCCGGCTGCGGCCCAGGACCCTGCCCTTCAGGATCTTCCCAGTATCCAGGGTACATACACGCAGGTCTTCTTCACCGACACCATGGGCCTCAGCATGGCGGCCCTTTCCCCGGACGGGCGCTGGGTCGTCTTCAACGGGTCGTCAGACATGGAGGAGGGCAATCTTTTCATCGTATCCGCCGACGGGGGGGAGCCCTTCCCCATCGAGTCAGGTCCGTCCTACAGCGATGGAGCGGTCTGGTTTCCCACAGGAGACCGGATCGCCTTCCGGTACGGGGACCATATCGCGAGTCTGGCCATCAATCCCGCTACAGGCCGGCCCTCAGGAGACCCGCAGAGGGTGACTCTCGAAAGGAACAATGCCTTTTTCGACATCTCACCGGACGGTAGGTGGATCGCCTACACCCCAATGGATGAGAACGGAAACCGGGTGATCCGGGTGGTGCCCTCCAACGGCGGGATGGCGCGGACGGTCGCTGAAGAGAGGACGACCCGACCGGCCTGGGCTCCAGACGGGAGGAGCATCTACTACGCGACCGGCCGGGTGGATTCTCCTGAGGAGGTCCTCATGAGAGTCGAGGTTGAAAACGGTGAAAGGACCGAAGGTGCCGAACCGGAAGAGGTGCTCACCCAGATCCACGGAAGCGCAGAACCCCTCCGTGTACTTCCTGTGGCAGGAGGCGCACCCCGGACCCTCCAGCGGACCAACTCCAGGGCGCTGACCTGGACCCCGGAGGGGGACCGGGTGCTCTTTGAAACCGCGCTGGACGGGACGCCACGCCTATTCCTGGCCTCGCCAGCCGGGGAAGCCATGACGGAGATCCGCCTTCCGGAGGAACGCGCCGACTTCGGAGTGGCCGCAATGGACTTTCCACTGGAGCACCAGCCCGATCCGGTGCTTTCGGTGGATGGTCGGCACCTCCTCTATGCCATCCCGGGCGCTGCACCCGATACTGCAACGCTGAAAATCCTGGAGATGGAAACGGGTCAGGCGACCATTCTCACCGAAGCGTATCCGGTACCAAGATGGGACATGCCAGGCAGAGCGCTGGGTCCGGGTGGACAGGTAAACCGGGATGAGGACGAGTTCTTCTATTGGGAGAAAGAGGGGCGCGGACTCGTTCTGAAAGCAGCGAAGCCCACCGGAGAATCCAGGGTGCTTCGGGCTTTTGATGAGCCGGAGGAATCGTTCGCCGTGGCCGTTCAGGGACGCAAGGTCGCCTTTGTGACGCTAGAAGATGGCGAAACTTCGGTTAACATCGCCGAGGCTGGCGGCGAGGAAGCCGAAACGATCCTGACCGTGGACGGGTTCCTCGATGTGTTGGCCTGGTCCCCTGACGGACGGTGGCTGGCCGCCACCCACTGGCCAGGAGACGGGACCGGTGCAAGGGCGATGCTGATAGCGGTGGCCCCGGACGGGAGAGTGCAGGGTGAGCCCCGCTCGCTTGGCCCGAGCGCCGACTCATGGTGGGGTCACCAGTGGCTCCCGGACAGCAGTGGCTTCCTTACGGCCGGCACGGAGGGGAATGTCTGGTTCATGCCCTTGGATCCCATGGCTGATCCGGTTCCCATCACCCAGGAAGAAGAAGGGGCGATCTCCGATTTCGTCCTCTCCCCGGATGGGACCCAGATCGCCTATGCTCCCTGGATTCCTGAAGGCAATTCGCTCTGGCTCATCGACCTGGGGGATGCACTGACCGGTATCTCTCGATGAGGTAGGCGCACCGCGAAGAGACGCCCCAACCTCATCTCCCCGGGGTGGGAGGGGCGCAAAGGCCGACGAATTCACCACACTTCACGAAAGGGGCCCGAGGGTCCTCGTCGAAGACGGTGACAGCTGGAGTGTTCCAGAGGCTAAGATCGGTGTCCCTCAAAAACCATTCGTAGGTGGAGTTGGACCAGGCTTCTTCGTGAAAACGGAGGATCGGATCGAGTTTGATCACCCCGTGCCCCTTACTCTCGAGGAACCTGCCGTTCGGCAGGCTGCGGAACTCCTGGGGATCCGGATCGTGGGCTGAAGTGGCGGCCGAACCCTCGCCTGGAGCACTCCTGGTCGAAATGGGGAGCCCAAGGTTGGACTCCCCCGAACGTTTGCGAACCTATGGCAGGGTGGCTGGGGCAGATATTTGAACACCCAACCACCCTGCCAACGCCCTCCCCCTACCTAAAACCCTCCATCATCCAGAGCTGGGCTGATATCGCATTGTGGGTAAACGCGTAGGTCGCGCCGTCGGCACTCACGATTGGGAGCGCCCCGCCCTCCCACAATAGGTCCACGCTGCCGTCAGATCTGAGGCGGTAGGTGTTCCTGTTCCCCTCAGAATCGGTCCCCACGAAGAAGAAACTCTCTCCGTCAGGTGCCCACCGGCCTTCCCCATCCTGAACCTCGGGCTCATCGTGGAAGAGGGTCGTGGGCCGCCCGTCCACGTACGCCATGCGTGTCGTTCGGTGGCCTTCGCGAGACCTGCTCCTGAAGGTCAATCGTTCCCCATCCGGGTGCCACGCCAACCAGAATTTCTCCGTCCCCTCGGTGCCCGATGTGAGCCGACGGGTCTCGCCGTCCTCCAACGACACCAGGTAGATATCGGAAGGCCAGAACGACTCCGTCCCTCGCGAAGATCGCTGGGACCCGTTGGCAGCAACGTACCGGCCGTCCGGAGAGAACTCGATCTCTCCCTGCCAACCGGGCGCCTCAGCCAGAAGCGTCGGGTCTCCGCCAGAAAGGGGCAAGGAGTAGAGGCCGGATCCAGAGACGAACACCGCGACCGAACGGTCCGGGGACAAGCGGATATCGTCTGCGTCCGGCATCTGGATAGGAGCAATCCTCCGAACCAGGGTCGTTTCGCCACCCGCGGCGGGCACCTGGAACTCGCGCGGGCCATCTCCAGTTCCCATGGCAGAGTACACCACCATGGACCCGTCCGGCGAGAAGCCGGCGTCCCTGATACCGGAGTGGGATTCCGGGCTCAAACGGACTGGGACTCCACCCGACGTCGGAACACTGTAGATGGCGTCATTTCGGACGCCGTAGGCTGCCTCGTCATTCAACTCGAAGCTGTAGAGAAGCTGCTTACCATCGGGGGACAAACTGATGGCTTCCCCCCGGGCTAGGGTCGTGGAGGTTCCCGGATTCGCCGCATCCGCCACCCGCACCGTCTCGCGAAGCCCCCAGATGATGAACGCCATCTTGCCACCCTCCGCAGCAGGTGAGGGCCATGTCACCTGTGCATCCTGAAAGAAGGTCACCTGCTCAGGATCCCCCACCCGTTCCCCGCTGTCGGGATCGATTCGCATTCTCCAGATGTTTCGGCTTCCGCTGCGGGCTGACGCGAAGTAAAGGGATCCGTCGGCTCCCCAAGCTGGAGTGAGATCCCTGTCCGGGTGGTGGGTGAGTTTCCTCGCCGAACCCCCTGAAGCCGGCATCACCCAGACATCGTGGTCTTCACGACCAGTGTCCCCGGGAATATCCGTGGAGTAGGCCAGCCATCGACCATCCGGGGAGTACCCTCCCAGCATGGGTGCCCCTCCCACACTCCCTTCGGGGGTGAGTTCCGTCTCCCGACCATCCAGCGTGATGGAATAGATGACCCCCCGCCTCGCATAGACGAGAGCCTGTTGGCCGGGGGCCCAAGCCAGCGAGTAGCCATACCAGCCTACCGGCCCGGGAGAAGTGCGGATGGATAGGCGAGAGATCTCGTTCCCCTCGGGATCGATGATGAGAATGGATTCCCCGAGTGGACCACCGGCTTCGATCCTGGTCAGGTGGAGGACGGCGATCCGGGTTCCGTCCGGCGACCATCTCGCCATGTTCACCCGTTCGGCCGGATCGCGGAAAGGCAAGATATGCCTTGGCAGAGCCGTCACCGGGTCGAAGAGGTATACACCACGACCTCGAATCCAGAGCAACAGTCGCCGTCCGTCCGGTGACAGAGAGGTCCCCCCCGCACCCTGGCCAAAGGGCAGCTCATCTTCGAAGAGAAGCGTGAATGTGGGATCCGGAACAGCGGTGGACGGGGTTTCCAGCGTCGGGATTCGATTCCCGACCATGCCTTCGAGTCGGATTCGAGCTTGGCGAGCCTGGTCGGCCTGGTCCGGATACTCCTCCATAATACGCTGGTAGGCGTCAGCCGCCTCGCTCCGCCCGAGACGTTCAAAGAAGCTGGCCATCTGGAAGAGCGCCCTCGCGCAGAGGGCACGGTCTTTCTTGTGTTCTTCCAGGATCTTGTTGTACAAAACGACCGCGCCATCCAGGTTGCCCTCGGCCCGCTCCATCACCAGCGCTCTTTGCAGGAGGTCGTGCCCGCTTTGCGCGGATGCCGGTTCGGGCAACCCGCCGGTCAGAAGAAGTACGAAGGCCAGGGCGAGACTTGGGATCTTCATTGTTGCCTCCTTGACTGGGTTCTCCACCACTGCTGCATGATGGACCAGCCCACCGCTCCCTTTGTCATGGGACGCGGGAGTCCTTGGAGAAAGATCGTAAAGTCTTGTCGAAGATATCTGTCATGAATGTCACGTTTTTCTAATGACGGCCGTTGATCACGCGACGATCGTTAGCCCACGTCGGGAACGATCCATAACAAGCCAGGCAGCAACACAGACCCAACCGCTTCATCACACGACCAGCTTGTAGCCAACCCCGTGTACGGTCAGGAGGTACCGGGGATTGGAGGGGTCCGGCTCGAGTTTGGACCGGAGCGATCTGATGTGGTTGTCCACGGTCCTGGTGGTCGGTAGCCGGTCGAACCCCCACACCTCCGTCAGCAGCGCGGACCGGGTGACCACTTCCCCTGCGTTCTCTTCTCCACGACGGGCCTCATACCTCCGGAAGTCCACGACGAGATCCCCGATGAGAATCTCCTCGGGAAGCTTGAGAGCCTTCCGATGCCGCCGGACGAGAGCCCTTACACGAGCCAGGAGCTCTCGGATGGAAAACGGCTTCGTGACGTAATCATCTGCTCCCAAATCGAGGCCCAGGACCCGGTCCGTTTCTTCCCCCCGAGCGGTCAACATGAGGATGGGAGTATCCCGCCCCTCGTCCCGCAACTTTTGGCAGATCTCGTAACCGCTCACCTCGGGAAGCATCAGGTCCAGGATCAGCACGTCGGGTTCTTCCGACTCCAGAATGGAGAGACCAGAGGCTCCGTCTGATGCGGTTCGGACCTGGTAGCCTTCGGCTTCGAGGTTGAAGGTGAGGCCTCGCAAAATCGCTGCGTCGTCCTCGATTACGAGGATCAATGGGGCATCATCGACATTCTTCATGGGTGCTCAGGCTCTGGAGGGTCGTCGGCGTCGTTCATGGATCGCTTGGGCCCATCAGATCGTCCGCGGTCGTCACGGTCCCTCGCCTCCAGAGGCAGACGCAGGATGAACGTGCTCCCCTGCCCGGGGTTACTTTCCAGCTCGACGGACCCTCCGTGGGCCGTGACGATATGCTCCACCAGGGTGAGCCCCAACCCGGTTCCGGGGACTTCTTCCACCGCCGGAGAGTCGGCGCGATAGAAACTCTCGAAGATCCTGCGCCGGTCGGAGGGCCGAATT
>JBDHGR010000437.1:0-4306 GCA_039589815.1 Gemmatimonadota bacterium
CCTAGTGAACGGTGCCGTGTTTTCCCTGGTGGAGAACGCGGGGCCTGCAGTGGATGCCCGGGAGATCGATGCCACCGGCCTGGTAGTGACTCCCGGGCTCATCGATCCCCATGTTCACTTACGTGAACCGGGACAGGAGCACAAGGAGACCATTGCCACGGGGGCGAGGGCTGCCGCCGCTGGCGGTTTTACCGCCGTCTGCTCCATGCCCAACACCGACCCGCCTATCGACAATCCGGCGGCCGTGGGTTTTGTGGTGGCGGAAGGGAAGAATGCTGCTGCTGCCCGTGTGTACCCCATGGGGGCTATTTCGGTGGCCATGGAAGGCGAGGCCCTCTCGGAAATCGGGGAGCTGGTTGAAGCCGGTGCGGTGGCCGTCACCGATGACGGTCTCCCGGTCATGGATTCGGGGCTCATGCGGCTGGCCCTGGAGTACACCCAGGCCTTCGGTGTTCCTGTGGTGGACCACCCCGAGGACCTGACCCTCTCCCGCGACGGGACCATGAATGAAGGGCTGGTCTCTTCCCGGTTGGGCCTAAAGGGAAAACCCAACGCCTCGGAAGACATCCACATCATCCGGGACATCCTCCTTGCCGAGCTCACGGGAGGTCGGATCCACATACAGCACGTTTCAACAAGCTATGGCGTCCAGGCCATCCGCCTGGCCAAGGCCCGGGGGGTCCAGGTTACGGGGGAAGCGAGTCCCCACCACCTGCTGCTGACCGATGAGGAGGTGGACGGTTACCGAACCGAGGCCAAGATGAACCCGCCCCTCCGGTCCACCGAAGACCGGGATGCGGTTCAGGCGGGATTGAAGGATGGCACGCTGGACATGGTTGCCACGGATCACGCTCCCCATCATTACGACGAGAAGGAGGCCGCCTTCGCCGACGCCCCCAACGGGGTCGTGGGGTTGGAAACTTCTTTGGGGTTGGTTTTCGGGCACCTGGTCGATGGCGGAGTCATTGACCTTTCGACCATGGTGGACCGCATGAGCGTGGCTCCGGCCCGGATATTCAAACTCCCCGGCGGCACCCTGAAGGTCGGAAGTCCGGCCGACGTGACCATCTTCGACCCGAAGGCCGAGTGGGTTGTGGATCCCGGCACGTTTCTCTCCAAGAGCAAGAACACGCCCTTCGCCGGAAGGACGCTAAAGGGAAAGCCCCGCTACACCATCGTGGGCGGGGAGCTGGTCTGGGAGGGGTAAGCGGGACGGATGTAGCAGGTCAACAAAAAAGCCCGGGCGTCTCAAGCGCCCGGGCCTTTCTCTATTCTTTCTCCAACTACAGAATCAGGAAGCCGCCGACATTCCGTTGACATAACGAGCGATCTGGCCCTTGATCCTGGCTACCCGGTTGGGGTGCAGAAGTCGCTTGGTGGCCGCCCGGTCCAACAGGGAAATGGCTTCCTTCATATGCGGCTGGGCCGTTTCAGCGGTTTCGGCTTCACGGACCCGGCGTATGGCCGTCTTGATCCGAGACCGGCTGACGCGGTTTCGGGCGTTGGCGGCTCTGCTGAGCTCCATACGTTTCTTGGCGCTCTTGATGTTCGGCATCGTATCCTCAAACGAAAGACATTAGACTGTCGAGCCTCAAAAAATAGCGAAAAAGGGGTCCAACTCAACCCCAGGGTAGCCCCTGCCCAATCCCGTTGTCTTGGAGGTGGGTCGGATGTGCTGGGGATCCAGATGGATACGGCCCCCATGTGGTCGACCCAGGAGGATTAGCGGGCTATTGTTCAAAAGGCGGTTCAGTAATCCCTTCACGTGCAGGGTCCCTTAAGGAAAGTAACCAGGAATGGACCTTTCGATCGTCGTGCCCGTCTACAATTCCGAGGAGTGTCTGCCCATACTGCTCCGGCAGCTTGAGGAGACTCTGAGCGCCCGGGAGGAGGACTATGAGATCATTCTGGTGGACGACGGGTCGTCGGACGCCAGTTGGAGTGAAATCAAGAGGCTCTTCCCGCAACACCGCAATCTTCGAGCCGTCCAGTTAATGAACAATTCGGGGCAGGCGAACGCTACCTTTTGTGGTCTGAGCCGGACAAGAGGTCAGATCGTCGTCACGATGGATGATGACCTGCAACACCCACCCGACCAGTTGCCGATCATTCTGAATGCTCTTCACGAAGATCCCGAGGTCGACTGCGTTTTCGGGGTTTACCGAAAAAAACAACATGCCTGGTACCGAAACCTCGGATCCAGTCTACTCCGCGCGGTCAACGCGCATGCGTCCGGTCTGCCTTCGGGAGCAGACTACTCGAGTTTCAGAGGAATGCGGAGCCCGCTGGTAAAGGCCCTGCTCAAACATGACACGAGGAACCCCTCCATTTCCTCGTTGGTTTTCGGGTCGACATCACGTGTAAAAAGCGTCACGGTCGCGCACTCCGAGAGGGCCGCCGGCGAATCGAACTATACACTCGCGAGACAAATCCGACTCGCCTTCGATAGTATCATCAACGTCAGCATGCTACCCCTCCGGATCGTTACGGCCCTTGGGTTCTTGAGTTGCGGTTTAGGTCTCTTTTGGGCCCTTTTCGTCGCGGTCAGATACTTCCTTGGGAGAATCACGGTCCCGGGTTGGACCACCGTGGTCATTCTGGTTTCGTTCAGCTCCGGAATCGTCCTTCTTTCTTTGGGAATCATTGGGGAATACCTGGTCAGGGTCCTTCGAGAGGTACGGGGATCGCCGAGGTTCTCCATTCGGGAAGAATTAAGTATCGAGAGGGAGTAGACCGGTCGGACGTCAATACAGGAAGCCTCGATTCCCAGGGAGGGGACCGTGAGACGGTTGGCAATCGTAGGATCTGGCGGCCTTGGTCAGCTCATCGCCCACCATGTGGTTGGCGCCGGATCGTTTGAGTTGACGGGATTCTTCGATGATTTCGAACGTCGAGAGACCAGGGTTGGGTTAGGAATTGTTCTGGGGACCCTGGACCAGATTGGCGCCTCGTACCGTGAGGGGTTGTTCGACGAGGCGTTGATCGGGGTCGGCTACAAGCACTTCGATTTCCGCAAGGAGCTTTTCCACCGGCTCAAGCAGGAAGTTCCAATGGCTCAGTTCGTACACCCGAACGCTTTTGTGGACCAGACCTGCCGCATCGGTGAGGGTAGCGTGGTTCTGCCCGGGTGCATCCTGGATCGGAATGTTCGTCTCGGCGAGAACGTCTTCATGAATATCGGGTGCATGCTGGCACATGACAGCGCTGTGGGCGATCACTCCTTCCTTGCCCCAGGGGTTCGCACCGCGGGCTTTGCTTCCATCGGGGAACGGTGCTTCGTGGGGGTGGGGACAACCATCAGTAATCGTGTTCAGCTCTGCAATGGAAGCAAGACTGGCGCGGGGGCGGTGCTGATCCAGGACACGACCCGGCCGGAGTTCTATGTCGGTGTCCCTGCCCGTTGCGTGGCCGGGTCGGATGGCTCTGGGAGCGAGGAGGGATGAGACAGAAGCGTGTGATGATTCTCGGGGCCGGGGTTGGCCAGGTCCCGCTGATCCAGAAAGCGAAACAGAGGGGCCATTCCACCATTGTCGTGAGTATCCCGGGGCCTTATCCGGGTTTTGAGGCGGCTGATCAGGCTCTGATGATCGATGTCAGAGACCGGGATGCAATCCTTGCCGAAGCCCGGAACCTCCGAATCGACGCCATTCTGACCTCTCAAACGGACCTTCCGGTCCCGACCGCCGCTTACGTTGCGGAGAGATTGGGTCTGCCCGGGATCGGGACGGACTGCGCCGAAAAGTTCACTGATAAACATCTGATGAGGACCCTGACCGAGGATTGTGGCGCGGTGAGGATCCCTAGTGAAAAAGTGCAGTCAGTCGAGGAAGCCGTCCGGGTTTCAAGAAAAATGGCCTACCCATTGGTCATCAAGCCGCTGGACAACCAGGGAAGCCGAGGGGTATTCAAGCTCGAGAGCGAAGCCGATCTGCTTAACAGGTTTTCCGTGGCCATTGAAGCGTCGTTCGCCGGGGTGGTGCTGGTCGAAGAGTTCTTCGACGCTTGGGAGATCAGAGTCGACGGGGTAATGAGCAACGGACATTTCCTGCAACTCCCCGTCGGTGATATCCAGGACTACGACAGCCCCGACCTCTTTATCCCACAGTGCCTCCTTTATCCCTCGGCACTCCCGGCGGATCTCCAACAAAAGGTCCTGGGCATCAACTCGCGAATCGTGGAAACTCTGCGTATTCCTTTTGGCCTCACCCACGCTGAATACCGCGTGAATACTGAGACAGGAGAGGTTCTCTTCATTGAAGTGGGGGCGAGGGGAGGCGGCCACTTCATCTCCTCCGATCTGATGCCC
>JBDHGR010000438.1:0-7760 GCA_039589815.1 Gemmatimonadota bacterium
GAGGAACAACCTGAGCGCGGTCATCGATACCATCGTGAACCGGGGATGGGTGGACCGGGGCAGAATCGGTATCGGGGGGCACAGCTACGGGGCTTTCTCAACTGCAAACGCCATGGTGCATACCCCCTTCTTCAAGGCCGGGATCGCGGGGGACGGAAATTACAACCGGACCCTTACACCCCTGGCCTTCCAGAGCGAACGCCGGCTTATCTGGGATGCCCCCCAGGTTTATCTGGGCATGTCCCCCTTCCTTTACGCGAACAACCTGACCGGCGCTCTCCTTATGTACCACGGCCTAAAGGACCAAAACGTGGGGACCTTCACCATCCACTCACCCAGGATGTTCGAGGCCTTGAACGCTCTGGATAAGGATGTGGCCATGTACCTATATCCGGAGGAGGCTCATGGTCCGGCCACGGAAGAAACCACCCTCGACCTTTGGGCGAGGTGGGCAGCCTGGTTGGACAAATGGGTGAAGAATCCGCCTCCCCCGGGGGGCGAGAAAGAAAAGGAGAAGGGCGGCCTGTAAAGGAAAAGGAGAACGGGAGGCTGTAACGGTTTCGGTTGAGGCCTGAGTACGATCGATGCAGCCCACGCCCGGTGGAACCCCTAATCAAAAGGGCCCCGCCATCCGGCGGGGCCCTTCACATTCTCAGGCCGGTTCGGGTTCGATTACTATCACCGGATCCGAATCAACCCGATCCCGTTCTCGAAAGCGATTTCTGTTCCCCACGGTTCCGAGTACTCCCGGGTTTCATCAATGATTTTCCGGGCCAGATCACCCGTGGCCAGGAGGGGCCGCCCGCGCTGAGGCCGGTCCAGGCCGTGTCCCAGCGTGATGGGATGAAGCTCCACGCCGGATAGCTCCCCGTCCTGGAACCTCACCATGGCCACAAAGCTCTCCCAAACCTGCGGCCTGGAAGGGAACCCTCCGGTTCTCTGGCGGGCATCGAAAAAGTCCGGGGCCACTGCGTCGGAACCCAGCCTGTAGCTCTCATAGTTGTCGGCCGGTTGGCGGGGCACGGTCTCATTCTGGAAAAGGAAGTCCCCCAGGGAGTAGAAGATGGGCTTCCCTTTATAGATCTCGATTCCCCGGAGCACGTGGGGCCCGTGGGCCAGAAAGATATCGGCGCCGGCATCGATGACGGCATGGGCTACGGTGACGATGAAGTCGGCCGGATAGTTGTTCGTGCGCCCACTCTCATGGGAATGGCTGGAGAAGATGACAAAGTTTGCCTGTCGTTTTGCCTCCACCACCGAGGCGACGATCTCGGCCAGGTCCCCCTCATGAGGAGTCGTCGCCGACCTGTACTCGTCACCAACCTGAAAGGTCTCCCCGAACATTCCAAGGCGGTTACCCTCGCCACGCGTCCGCCCCATGCCTTCCCGGAAATCCCGAAGAGCATCCATCTGTTGCTGGGTTATCTGATAGGTCCTCTCGAAACGAATGGGGCTCAGCCCCGGCCGCCCCCTTACGTCCTTTCGTTGGTGGCCGGCCCGGGATCCGTCGGGAAAGGTGGACGCAGCGGAAATCAGTGCGACCCTACCGTCGGGTGTTTCCAGGTACCCGGGTGCCCGGGCCTCGGCCAGATTTTCGCCTGTGCCCGCGTGAACGAGGCCGACAGCTTCCACCGCCCGGGTCGTAGACCGGAGCCCCCCGACCCCGTAGTCCCCCGTGTGGTTGTTGGCCATGCTGACCATATCAAACCCCATCCACACCAACTCCTTCGCAATGGCCGGATCGGCCTGCATATACGTTCCCCCGCTGGCCGAGGCCGGGATGATCTCTGGTTCGAAGTTGTGGAAGAGGATTTCCAGGTTCACGAAGGCCGCGGACGCACCTTGTACGAGCTCCCGTAAACGAAGAAACTCCGGCTCGTCGAATACCGAGAGGCTCCTGGTGATAATGGCATCCCCGGCCAGGGCGAGGACCGTCTCCCCTGATGCGTCGCCATGGGGGAGGGGTTGTTGCGATAGTACGCCCCCCGGGCCACCCAGCAGCAGAACAGCAAAGAACGAGAAGCTACTCATCCCTCTTGTCTGGAGCACCATAAAACACCTCCGGTGGGGGAGTCCTGAACCATTCGACCGCAATGTAAAAAGAAAACAGCTCCGTCGCTTTGATGGTGACCGTCCGCTCCGACACGCCACCCCGGTCCGGGTCTCGCCGCTCCGGGTAAACGATGAACGGGTCGGCGGGGCCCCAGAGGGGGTCAAGGGGACCGGTTCGGCCCAACGGATGGCTGGTGGACTCCTGCCACCGGGGAAGACCTCGGTCGGCCATGCTCGGCCGACCACCCATTGCATTGCCTCAGCCCTCCAGTTCCTTGGTGGAGGCAATGGCGTCGTGGAACTGACCGCTGTAGAGCCGGTGGTAGACCTCGCTCCGGCGAAGGAGTTCGGCGTGTCTTCCACGGTCCACGATGGTACCACCGTCCAGAACCAGGATCCCGTCAGCTCGGATCACGGTGGAAAGGCGATGCGCAATCACCACCGTGGTCCGCCCTGCCATGAGGTGGTCGAGGGCGTCCTGAACCAGTGCTTCGCTCTCCGCATCCAAGCTCGAGGAGGCCTCGTCCAGGATGAGGACTGCCGGCTTCTTCAACATGACCCGGCCGATGGCGATCCGTTGACGTTGACCGGCACTCAGCGTCACGCCCCGTTCCCCAACGACCTGATCGTACCCATCGGGAAAGCCGGTGATGAACTCATGGGCGTGGGCCAGCCGGGCGGACTCCCAGATATCCGGATCGGTGGCACCGGGCCGACCGTAGGCCAGGTTTTCCCGGACTGTTCCAGCGAAGAGCATGGGTTCCTGAGGCACGATGCCGATCTGGCTCCGAAGCTCCTGCAACCCCAGGCTCTGGACGTCCAGACCATCCAGACACACCTCCCCGGCTTCCACGTCGTAGAAGCGGGGGAGGAGGGCCGCCAGTGTGCTCTTCCCAGCGCCGGAGCTACCTACCAGCGCCACCCTTTCCCCTTCACCGATCTCTACGTCGATTTCGTCCAGCACCAGAGGGAGCTCCGGACCATAACGGAAGGAAACGCCACGATAGGTCACCTCGCCCCGGACGGGTCGGGAAAGAACCGCAGGGGTTTTCGGGGACCTGAGCTCGACGGGATGGTTGATGAGGTCGAAGATCCGTTCAGCGGCACCGGCCGCCTCTTGGAGGTTTCCCCAGAAGCCGGCCAGAGACATGACCGCGCCGGCGATGGTCACTGCATAGAGGAGAAAGGCCACCAGATCCCCCGCCGTGAGGGCTCCCTCCAACACCAACCGTCCCCCGACCCAGAGAACGAGTACGATGGCTCCGAACGCTGAAAAAGTCACCGCGCCGGTGAGTCCCGCCCTGGCCACCGCCCGCCGGAGGCCCTCGTCCCGCACGTCCTCCACTTCGCCGGCAAACCGCTTTTCCTCCCAGGCTTCTCGCGTGAAGGCCTGCACGATCTGGATCTGAGTAAAAACCTGCTCAGCCCTGGCCACGGCCTCCGCCAACCGGTCCTGGATGCTGGTGCTCAGGCGTCGGACCCGCCTGCCCAATAACCAGCCCACGACACCGGTGAAGGGGATGGCCACCATGGTAGCCATCGTAAGCTGCGGGTGGGTGACGGTCACCAGGAAGAGGGCTCCCACCAGGAAGACCCCTTGCCGAATCAACTCAGGAATCCCGAACCTCAGGACCCCCTGAACCAGACCCGTGTCAGAAGAGATCCGGGACGTAAGTTCACCCACCCTCCTGGTATCGAAAAAGCCTGGGGGCTGGTAGACCAGGGCCTTGAAGAGATCCTGGCGGAGAGCTGCCACCACCCGCTCCGAAATGGACGCCGTGAGATAGGATTGGCCGAAGTTTATGACGGCCTGCACGGCGAAGAGACCCAGGAGGCCCAGCGCGATGAGGTTGAGGAGACGGGAGTCTCCGGCCAGGAAGGCAGAGTCCAGGAGCTCCCGAACCACCAGAGGAAAGGCCAGGCCTATTCCCGTAGCCATCAAGAGCAAGACCGCCGCGAGCGCCAAGGCACTTTTGTAAGGGGAGAGGCGGGGAAGAAGGAGCTTCAGAAAGCCCCAGGTCTGGCGCGGGGTGTAGCGTTTCTTAGCCATGGCACCGCAAGTTACCAAACTCGCCGGATCCATTCCACGGTAAGGAGGGTAACGGGCGCACCATGAGCTCACCCCAACACCATCGCGCCTTCGTCATCACCGCCTTCTGGACCCTCGGACTTCTCTTCCTCGGAAGCGTCGTTCACGCCACTGAGTCCAGCCTGGCTTGCCCGGATTGGCCGACTTGTTTCGACTTGTTTCGGGACCTTGATACCGGAGATGGAAGGAGGAGTGTTCTGGGAACACCTGCACCGGTTGGTAGCCGGCGGCCTGATTCTCTTCTTCTGTGGGGCCCTCTACCTCACCTGGAAGGAAAAACCCGCCTACCCTTGGGTGATGAAGGCAGCATGGCTCGGCCTTGTTCTCCTCCTGGTCCAAGCTGTCCTCGGGGGCATCACGGTCCTCCTCCGTCTACCGGACGCCATCTCCACTTCCCACTTGGGGTTGGCCTTTCTCTTCCTGGCCCTGACCACGATCCTCGCCGTGGTGTCGGCGCCGGCCTGGACCAGGGATCCAGGGCCCCCGGAAGGCACCCGACAAACCCTCAGGAAGGGCGCCTTCGCCGCCGGGATTCTGGTCTTCGCCCAGTCCCTGATAGGGGCAGCGGTTCGCCACACCGACGCCGGAATGGCCTGTCCCGACGTACCACTCTGTCTCGGGGAGTGGGTCCCTCCCCTCTCCCACCCCCTGGTGGGCCTCCACTTCGGCCACCGCCTCCTGGGGTTGGCTGTCTTGGGAACCGTCCTGTGGGTGGGCCATGTGGCTTTCCGTCTGGGGGAAAAGCCGGGTGTACGTAAGCTTGGTCTTGTCGCCGCACTTGTCTCCCTTGCCCAGGTGCTGCTGGGGTTCCTGTCGGTGTATTCCCGTTTGGCCGTGGCCCCGGTCTCACTCCACACCCTGTTGGCAGCTACTCTACTGACGGTCCTGGTGGCCCTGGCCACCTTGACCTGGGCCTCGTCCCCGAACGAAGCCCCAGACGTGGAGCGGTTATGATGGTCCACACCCTGCACGGGGGGCCCGCATGAGTACTGAGGCCTTGGGGAACTTCCTTGCCCCGGTCAATGCAGTGCTAAACCTCACCAGCACTATCTGCCTATTGGCAGGGTTCGCCTATATAAAAAGAAAAAAGACCCGCCACCATATGCGGGCCATGCTCGGCGCCGTCACCGCTTCAAGTCTGTTCCTTGTCTTCTACCTCGCCCGCTATTCCCTGACCGGGACGCACCGCTTCGCCGGCGAGGGGTGGGCCAAGGCCCTATATCTGTCTGTCCTCTTCACGCACATGATCCTTGCCGTCGTCATCGTCCCCCTTATCCTCCGCCTACTCTACTTGGCTTGGAAGTCCCAGTTCGATTCCCACGCCCGGCTGGCCCGTTGGGCCTTCCCGATCTGGCTATACGTATCTGTCTCGGGTCTCCTGGTCTACCTGTTTCTTTACCACGTGTACGGCTACATCTAGGCCAGGTGGTTTGGGGGCCCACCACCAACCCGCTTCAGCTCGCTAGGGGCAGCTGAATCTCGACCTCGGCGCCCCCGCCTTCTCCATTCCTGAGGAAGACCTCACCTCCCTGGCTGTTCACCGCCCTCCGGGCGTGGGGAAGGCCCAGACCCAGTCCTCCTGGTGCGGTGCTGTAGAAGGGATCCATAGCCTTCAGGAGAGCTTCCGCCGAGAAGCCCGGCCCCTGGTCTCGAATCCGCAAGAACGCTCTTCGTCCCTCGGACCCGAGGGTCAGCTGAACTGGCTGCCCACGGCCAAATTCTCCGGCATTATGGAGAATGAGGAAGACCGCATCCTTCAGCGGTTCGGGCTCCACGCGAACCCGAATGGGTTCCTGGGGCGCCTTGACCTTCACCAAAACCGTGGACTGACCGGCGAACTCCCTCGTCACCTCCTGGGCGATCTCAGCAAGGTTCCGGGTCTCCGGCTCCTGAGGGGTGGGGGGATCCTCCAGGAAGAACTCCAGATCCTCAACAGCTCCCAGCGCCTCGTCGGCGCCTTCACCAAGGGCTCTTCCACCTCCGTTCAAGCCTTCCAAAAGGGGGGCCTCTACACGATGTCGGAGGTACTCTGCGACCCGGCCCAGGGCGCGGCGACCTTCGTCTTCTCCACCCGGTTCCCGCCTGATCCAATCCTCGGCGAGGGCCTTCCGGAGCTCCCGGATTTCATGAACCTCGGTCTGCGGTGTCCGGCTCGGATCCGGGAGGTTCCCGGCCTTGAGTCCATGGACCAGATGAGCCACTTCGTCGCGTACTACCCGCCCTCCCCTCTTCTTCCCCACCACCCAAGCCACGGCCGCACCCGCCACGACCCCGACTGCAAATAACACTGCTTCCATCATGATTCGATCGTGTTGAGGTTTCAGCTCGGGACGGCACCGTTGGCGGGAAGGTTCGACCCTCCGCCTCCAGGGATACGTCCTCCTCGAAAGGGTGATCTTGGCAGACCTCCCTGCCAGGGGCAATAGGAGATCGCAGTTGCCGCAACCGGCCCTTTTTGGATACCCTGGAGAGGCCTCCCCGTTTAGGAGGGCCCGAAAAACGGTTGGACTCCCCCCACAAGGGACCTGAGCATGGACGGTTTGCAGGAACTCCAAAGCCTCCTGGACGAGAGCAGCGACAGGGACAATCCCGGAGCGGAGGAAATAAGGAGGCTCATGGATTCGGTCCGAACCATTGCCGTGGTCGGGATCTCGCGGAATCCGGAGAAACCCGCTCGTCGCGTGCCCGCTTACCTCGCCTCAAAGGGGTACGAGATTATCCCCGTTAATCCCTTTGTTGACGAGATCCTTGGGAAGAGGGCAAAAGACTCCCTGAAGGACGTCTCGGAACCCGTTGACATGGTCCTCATCTTCCGACCTTCGGAAGAGGCCGGCCAGATCGCCGAGGCGGCGATGAGGCGGGATGAGAGACCCGTCATATGGCTCCAAAAGGAGATTCGGGCCGATCAGATGGCCGCCATTGCCAGGGGGCTGGGTTTCACGGTGGTGCAGGATCTCTGCGCTTACGAGGTCCACAAGGCCCTGAAGCCCGACTGAGCTGACACCCCCTGCAAAGGAAGGTCAGTCGCCCGAGGAGATTACTCCCACCGCTCGATCAGCGTGGCCCCTTGGTCTGACCTTCCTCCAGGCCTCCAGCACCACTCCCTCCTCATCGATGACGAAGGTGCTCCGTTCGATGCCCCAGAACTTCCTCCCGTACATGGATTTCTCCCTCCAAACACCGTATGCCTCGGCCACCCGGTGTTCTTCGTCGGAGAGGAGTGGGAAGTTCAGTTGGTACTTCTCCCGGAATTTTACATGAGAGGCTGGCGAATCAGGCGAAACGCCCAAAACCACGGCGCGTCGGGCCAAAAAGGCAGCATGGTTGTCACGAATATCGCAGGCCTGGGTCGTGCAGCCCGGCGTGTCATCTTTTGGATAGAAGAAAAGGACGACTTTCCGCCCTCGAAAAGAACTCAAGGAGACGTCGGACCCGTCATCGGCGGGAAGGGTGAAATCCGGCGCCGAAACACCTTCTTGAACCATCGGTTCCTCCATCAGGAGTGGGCTAGTCGGGTTCAGAGACTATCCACCGGCAGAGATCTTGTTTCCGGGCTTCACAAGACGTGTGAAGCACCTCCACGCGGCGACGGAAGTTGCGGCTTAAGATGGCCTGGGAG
>JBDHGR010000439.1:0-5745 GCA_039589815.1 Gemmatimonadota bacterium
GACCACGGCATCTTCAGCAAACTCCTCCACGCCCACGTCTCGGCAGAGGGCCTCGTTGACTATGACGCCTTCAGCGGTAGTCCCGAGTTCCAGAGGTACCTCGCGACCCTCGCCGAGGCCGACCTGGATTCCCTTCCCGACTCGGAACGGTTGGCCCTTTGGATCAACGCCTACAACGCTTATACCATCGAGCTCATCAACCTGCACGGCGAACGAGAGTCGATACGGAATATCAACAAAACCCTCGGCTTATTCGGCGGAAAAGGCCCGTGGAAAGAGCGCATAGCAGAGGTGGGCGGAGAGTCCTGGACCCTGAATGAGATCGAGCATGAGATCATCCGGAAGCGCTTCTCCGAGCCCAGAATTCACTTCGCCCTCGTGTGCGCCGCGTTGAGTTGTCCCCCCCTTAGAAACGAAGCGTATGTGGGGACCCGGCTCCAGCACCAGCTTGACGACCAAGCTCTGGCATTCCTCCTGGAAAGCCCCATGAAGAACCGGGTGGACCTGGAGAACGGAGTGGTCTACCTGAGCCGGATCTTCGACTGGTACCGGGATGATTTCCCTGGAGGGTCCACTGGATTGGGAGGGTTTCTTGGAGAGTATTTCCCCCCGGGGCCCCCCAGAACGCTCCTGGAGAGCGGACGCTTCCGGGTAGAGTTTACCGATTATGACTGGGATCTGAACCTGGCATCCGGGATCCCTCTACCCACCCCCTCCGGTCCCATACCCGTCGGTTAGTGTCTTCATGAAGGCCACGATGCTCTCCATCTCCTCGGGGGTTAAGGCCAGGTCCCCCAGCTCTTCACGATTCACGTTCGTAACCACCTCCGGAGCCGGCCAAGGCCCCACGTCACGGGAGTTGTAGAAGCTCACGACCTGATACAGGGTGTGGAACACGCCGTTGTGCATGTAGGGGGGGGTTAGAGCCACGTTCCGCAGGGTCGGAACCCTGAAGAAACCGTTCAACTCGGGATCGCCCACAATCGGACCGAGGCCAAGGTCCACGAAATCCACTCCGTCGGGGTTGAACTCTCGCGACAGAAGGTAGAAAGGATTCTCCGGGTTCTTAGGGGTTCCGAGGTTGTCGTAGGTGAAGTCCGTGAAGAGGGGCGGTGATCCGTCCGGACCCGGGCTGCTTATGTGGCAGGCCGCGCAGTTTCCCTTTTCTTCATCTTCAAAGAGAGCCAAGCCGAGAAGCTCTTTTGCGGCGAGATCCACCTCACCCGCCAAGTACAAGTCGTACTTGGAGTTGAAAGGACTGAACTCGCTGGTTTTTTCATACGTGGCGATGGCATCGGCCATATGGTCGTAACCCTGGTCGGCGTCATCCAAAGCCCCATCCCCGTAGACCTCCAGGAACTGATCGCGGTAGGCTGCGGCCCGAATGGCCGCCACTACAGCCTCCGCGTCGGGATTCGCCATCTCCAACGGATTGAGAGGAGGGCCCTTCGCCTGTTCAACCAGCGACGCCGCACGGCCGTCCCAGAAAAGACCGCCCACCCAGAGCCCTTCCTCTTCGTCGAACGCCAGGGGCGGGATGTAAGCTGCGTAGGACGCCGTCATGTCAAGCCAGAAGTGGGGGCGTGGCAAGTCGAGCAGGCCTGCCCTGGAGGTGTGGACAACATGGGATCAAAAAAGAGGAGCTTCCCAAGGCTCTCTTTCGGGGTCAAAGCCACCTGTTGGGAAGATGAGGATGCGGCTCCGGAGACCGAGGGGTCAGGTGTGGAAGCGTCGGAGTCCGTTTCAGGCGCCTGGCAACCGGAAGGGAGGAACGCCGAAAGGAGCGGGAAGAAGAAGAACGGAATCGAAAAGGCGGAGACTGTCCGTCGCATGTTGGACTCCAGAGGTCGAAAACGCCGGTCCTCAGACCCCACCCCACCACCTCCCCCGTCCAACTGAAACCGGGAGCGGCCACTTCGCAACCACCCCTGTCCGACCTCAACCCAACAACATCTTCTGGGAGTGCCTCCGAAGCATCAGTCCATAGAACATGTCCAGATACCGGCGGGTTTCTTCCCTTTCAATGTTGGTGATGTACTTCCAGAAGGCGTAGATCCGTGAAAGGGACAGGAGCTTCTTGGCATGGAGCTCCCAGTTGTATTCCTCCTTTACCCGGATGATGGCCGCCTCCGAAACCGCGTCCCACACTCCCGGATCCGGGCCAGTCCTCTGGAAGAACTCCAGCATGCATCGCGAGGCCACGTCGCCATGGTTGGGATCGATGTGGAAACCCGAGATGCCATCCTCAACGATTTCCAATGGACCGCCGAAACGGGTAACGAATACGGGAAGGCCCGAACTCATGGCTTCCACCACGGTGAGTCCAAAGCCTTCGAAGACGGCCGGCTGAACGAAGGCACCACCCTTATCCGCCACCGAACGGTAGAGCTCACCCACCCGGTTCTTGTCCGTCTGCATTTCCACCCAGCGGGCATTCCCCTCCAGATCGTGCTCATCGAAGAGTCGGTGCATGAGTTCGATCTGGACGCGTTCGTCCCGATCAGAGGACTCCTCGGGATCCAGGAACCCTCCGACCAGGAGGAGGTTGACCCTCTCTCGGAGCTCCGGGTTCCGACCATACCATTCGGTCAAGCCCGACATGTTCTTGATGACATCGAGGCGAGACATGGCGAAAAGGATGGGTTTGTCAGGGTCATCCAGCTCACCACGGGCGTAAGGGGCAGGCCCGCTGAAGATGAGTTTCGCGATCTCATCCACAACCGTGGGAATCCGGCGGTCCGTTTCCCGAAAGGAGAAAAAGACATCCGGATCGGCTCCGGGCGAGACGATATTGAACTTCGGATCGAAGGAGTCGATGCCACTGGTTACCCGATAAAGGCCGGGCATGGTGAAGGCCTGATGGCTCTCGTACTGTCCGACGCTCTCTTCCGTGCCGGCGATCTCCTGGTAGCTGCTGGTGATGATGAAGTCGGCGGTATTCATGGAGATGAGGTCCGCCGTAAACTGGCATGAGAAGTGATACTGGTCGTCGAGCTCCTTCCAGTTGAGATCGGAGTTCCGGTACTTCGTCTTCTCGAGAGCATGGGCGATGTTGCATTGCGTCACGCCCATCCGCCTAGACATGAGGCTGGCCACGAGATTCCCATCGGAATAGTTCCCGATGATTAGGTCGGGGTTCCCACCCAACTCGGCTTTGAGGACTCCCTCCGACTCGACGGCGTACCGCTCCAGGTAGGGCCAAATCTCGAACCTGGAGATCCACTGTGGAATCAGGTCTCCTTCGGCATTCCGGAAGGGAACCCTGAGAATCCTCGCGTTCTCGGTTCCCATGATGGGTTCCAGACGCTGATTGCAGGTGGTGCCCTCACTCTCCGGGATGAGTCGGCTCAATACCACGATCTGCGGATCTACCTCGAGTCCCTGATCATAAATCGAACTCCGCATCTCTCGCTCCAGGGCCCTCACCTGATCCAGGATGTAGACCACCTGCCCGCCGGTGTCGGGTTTTCCAAACACACCCGCCTGGCCGAAGAACCCATGAGGGGAGAGGATGGCGACGGAGAAAATGATGGGCACACGGGCGAGGAATTCCTCCAGGGTTCCGGGAGAAGAAGCTTCGAGGATGTCCATGAGAAGTGACTGGGTGTCCCGGATTCGATCCGGGCTCCGCCCCCATCCGGGTGCAAATCCCAGGCGCCTGAGCTCGTCCGGGCCGTGGGCGTCCCAGCCCTCGTCGTGCCGACGATCCTTCAGGAGTAGAAGCGCCTCCCGCAAGGCCTCCCGAAGTTCGGTCCAATCTCGAATCCCCTCGTTCAGCATGAGTTCCTGACCACGAACCTGGTGCCCCCATAGGAAGTCATAGAGGCGTTCCTTCCCCTCATCCCCCTGGGAGAAGATCTGGGCCGACAGATGCCGTTTCAGGAAGGTGACACCCTGCCCGATAGATCTGGGCTCGCTGAGCTTGGGAAAACCCCTTTCGAACGGACTCAGATCCACCTCCAGGGCCCAAGGCACCTCCTGCCCGTCGGCCTGGACCAGCCGCTCCTTCGCCTGCAGGTACTCCGAGACCGAAATCTCCCGGCTCATCATGTCTTCCGAGTGGACCAGGACGTACCGCCAGGTCGCCACTCTGCTTCGGATGGCCAAATAAAACGACGGGCCGTGGACCACGGCTCCTGGGTAGCCCGGATGAGTGACCGCATATGGGTGTCCCGGAGGGCCGTTCCATCTCCGGTCTCACAAAAACGATCGAACTCATAGGTGAGGTCCGACCAAGCCAAGAGGGGTTTCTCCAGGGAACGAAATCGGCGAAGTAGAAGGTAGACCTCCTGGCGGTTCTCAATCAGGAGGTTCGGAAGTACGTCGATCATTCAGTCGGTTTCCTCATCTGGAATTCGAATGTGGTCGAAGAAATCGTAGTGCCGGATCCCCTCCAAAACCCCCCAGGCATCGCTTTCTTCTGCGAAGTAAACCCTGGGCCGATCTCGAATCGCCTCCAACTCCGGAGTATGGTTACCCACCACCACCCCGAGAGTCTCACCAGATAGCATGTCCGCATCATTGCCCGAATCCCCGGCCACCAGGATCCTCCCTGGCCCCAGATTCCACTTGTGGGATAGGAAGCGGATGGCCAATCCCGGGGATGCCCTTACCGGGGTGACATCCAGGTCCGTCTCATGGTCCAGGGTGGCGATCACCCGCAGGCCTTCCCTACGAAGCCTCCGGCGGATGTGAGCAAGACTCGGGCCCCCGGAGATGCGTAGCCTGAACCGGAGCCTGAACGGAGTCCCTGCCTCTTCGTCCCACGACTCCACTCCATCCATGGCCAGCACCGAATCCCTCACGCGCCACGGTTGCCATCGGTAGTTGATCTGCCGCTCCCAGGACCTGTCCATCACCAGGGGTTCCCCGTAGTGGATTTCCGTGCCTGTGGCGGTGATAAGGATATCCGGGGTCCTGACGCCGAGTTCCCGCAGGGCCTCGAGGGCGCGATCCAAGGTGCGGCCGGTGGCGATGCCGAAACCGACGTTGGTCCCTGCCGTATCCAGAGCGCGCTTGAATGCTTCCAGGGCCTGGGCATTCCCGGTGAGGGTGTCGTCCACGTCCGTAAGGAGGACCCGATCCAGTCGGGGAAGGCGACGACGGCGGGACAGGGATCGGATGCCTTCCTCCGCAGGAAGGCCGCCCAGGGTTTTCTCCACCTCCGACAGATACCGTTTTGCGTGCGCCTCCCAGGAGAAATGCCGGTGGACCCCCCGCAAGCCGTTGTCGGACCAGGACTTCCACCGATCCGGGTATTCGAGCGCTTCCAGCAGCTTTCGACCCAATCCCTCGGGGTCGTATGGGTCCACCAGAACGCCGTTCTTGCATGCCTCCACGATGTCCTGGGGCCCACCGTCATTGGTGGCCACCACCGGGAGACCGCTCGCTGCGGCCTCGAGGAGGGTGAGCCCGAAGGGCTCCGTGAGCGCCGGGTTCACGAAAACTCCCCCCGACGCGGCTGCCATCCGGTATATCTGGGGCACGTCCTCAGATCGGTGTCCTTTGGGGTAGGACACAGATCCGTAGAGATCATATCGATCGATGAGAACCAGTGTTTCAGTAAGGACCCTCTTGGCACCCCCGGGCATTTCCCGGATGTCTTCCCGGTTCCCCATGACCAGAAGGAGGTTGGCCTTCCTTCTGAGCCTGCGGTTCTCACCAAAAGCTCTCACGAGGGCGCTGAAGTTCTTTCTTTCGTCGGGGCGGGCCATCGCCATGATGAGCGGTTTTCCAGGGTCGGTC
>JBDHGR010000440.1:0-6810 GCA_039589815.1 Gemmatimonadota bacterium
CCCGTCTCCATTTGGGCTCCTCCTTCTCACGGCAATGAGTGTTGGAGCTTGACAGGTGCGACCGGCCCTCGTTTCGGGGCAAGCAGCCTTCATAGCATCTCTGAACGTTATGGGACAACGCGAAGCCAAATTGGATGTCCAGCAAGAGGGCGGTACGCCGTCCTAGCTGAGATAATGAAAAGAGCCCCTTCGCCGCCCTTCCCAGGATGAAGAAGCGGAGCGCACACAGTTCGTTCGGAGGTGACCCATGAGACGAAGGCCCCTTGGTGGACCCGTGGTAGCGTTCGTATTGAGCCTCGTACCGCTGACTGGGGCGTGCACTCCAAATCAGCCCGATATGGAGGAGGATTCCGTTGGGACCTCCGGAGGCGACGCTGAGGCGGTTGAAGCCCAGCTCGCTCAACGCATATCGGACTACCTCGAGGTCCTTACAGTCCACCGTGACGCTGATGTAGCTCGCGAATACTACACAGAGGATGCCAAGCTCGTGGGCCCTGGAATGGATATGGATCGCCCGAGCCTAGTTGAGGGCATGAGAGGTACGTTCGAAGCAGGCGTCCAAGTTCAAGTAGACCGACGGACTATTGAGGTCTTTGTTCACGGCGATGTTGCCTATGAGATCGCCCAAGCTGAAGACGTGTTTCTCAGCCCCGATGGTGCGACCGCAGACACCTTACGCAACAACATGTTCATACGTTGGGAGCGCGGCGAGGATGGCGAGTGGCGATTCGACCGGGCTCTTCTGAACCCAATAAACGCAGCCGGTCAGTGACAACCGACAGATGAGAAAGGGATGGGTCGTCCCATAACAAAAAGGCCTCCGGCTTCGGCCGCCCGGGGCGGCCTTCGACGCAACCGGCCGCAAGCAGGGTAAGGAACAGAACTGAGTGGCCTGGTTACGAAAAGCGAAGCATTCCAGCAGGAGTGTTGGGGCCGGTTCGGAGGCCTCCGAACGTTATGGAAAAGCGCGCAGTGAAGGGTCAACAGGAGACGGGGAATCGTGGCGGTAGAGGCTCAATGCAGACAGGCGTTTTGCGGGTCAGGCCACCTGAGCAGGCTCGATGTCTTTGAGTTCGCTGGCCTGGTCGGAATGGATAGCATCCCAGAGATCAACGGCTTGCTGCAGATTGAGCCAAAACTCGGGCTCGGTACTAGTGAAACGAGCGAGACGGAGAGCAGTGTCAGGTGTCACGGAACGCTTGCCTTTGATGATCTCGTTCATCCGGGGATACGAAATCCGCAGCCGCTCCGCCGCGTCCTTTTGTGTGATTCCGAGGGGAATCAGGAAATCTTCGAGGAAGATCTCTCCGGGATGCGTGGGCCGACGGTTTTTGGGAAGACGCATGGCTATTTCCTCTCCGTCATGAGAATTCAGTGATAATCAACGATTTCCACCTTCTCGGCACCTTTTTCCGTCCAACGGAAACAGACCCGGTACTGGTCGTTGATCCGAATGGAGTGTTGCCCAGCTCGATCACCCTTCAGCTTCTCCAGTCGCAAACCGGGAAGGGAAAGAGAATCCAAAGAAACGGCAGCACTCAACTGGTCGAGAGTCCGACCGGCCCGGTCGTGCAGGTTCGAGGGAAGAGTCTTCCTGGCAGCTTTGGAATCCTCTCCGTCGAAGATGTCTCCAGTGCCCCGGTCCTTAAAGGAGACGATCAAGCTTTCGACATTCTCCTCTCAGCGTGATCATTAATGCTTAATGGAAAGCATAATATATGGTGGAGGTTCTGACAAGCTCAATCCCGTGCGAGGGAATGACCCGACTGGCCAAACCCGACCGAGGGTCATCTTATAACAAAGAAGTTGCCGCTTTTGCTCGCGTTGCCCGCTTCAGTGAGCGCGGCGCAGAGGCCGCGCCGGCAACCTGAACGTTATGCGTCACTTGCACGCTAGAGGAGGTTTATGATAAGGCAGGGCTCACAGGCTAACGATCCCCTCTCGGAGTGGTAGGCCCTATGGACGATAAAGGAGACCGTAAACCGAAGATACCGTGGCTGCGACTCAGCCTTGAGGTGAGTGCCATAGTCTTCAGTATTCTCCTAGCCTTCTCAATCGATGCCTGGTGGAGCCGCGTATTGAGGAATCGGGAGTCAATGGAGGCTCTGTCCAGACTTCAGGTCGAGTTCACTCTGAACCTTGAGCAACTCCTGGAAGTGCGGAACAAACACGCAGAGATCGCCCAAGCAACGCGCCTCCTTTTAGAGCAGATCCTCTCAGGTCAAGATGTGCGTGACATCACGGAGGTGGATCGACTCCTCTCGCAACTCGCTCGCTGGCAGACATACGATCCCGTTTCTGGGACCCTCAATTCTCTACTAGCCTCGGGTGATCTCGACCTGATTCCCGATGCCTTACTTCAAACGGAATTGGCGGGATGGCCGAACCTCGTGGAGGACCTCAACGAGGATGAGGTTTTGGATGGCCATCTAATCGTGACCAGCCTCATCCCGTTTCTCGAAGAACAGTACAACTACCGTGCAGTAATCGTGGCTCGTGATGCTTCTACCACTGAACAAAGCGCGTTCCCCCGAAGCGCCTCAAGACTACTGGAAAGCCCCAGGTTCGAGGGCATCCTCGCGGCCCGCCTTTGGAGGACCCAAGAGATTCTGAGAGAAACGGACCTCGTTCGTGCCAGCTTAGATCGAATCCTGGATGGGATCAATGAGGCTATTGAGGAGTGAATCACCGCATGGGTCCAAGTAACGCATAACCCAACGGGTGCCGCCTTCGCTCACGTTGTTCGCTTCGGAGAGCGCGGCACGGAGGCCGCGCACGGCAGCCTCTAGACGTTAACTGAAAGGTGCCTTCGGGTGGGGGCTGAAGTCCGCGGATCTTAGGAATGATTGGATGTGTACATATTATATGTGTACATTAGGACATGACACGAATCCGGTTTGAGTGGGATTCAAGGAAGGCACGATCCAACGAGAAGAAACACGGCGTTTCGTTTGAAGAGGCGCAATCCGTTTTCTTCGACGAACAAGCCCTTCTCTTGGAAGACCCGCAACCCCGCCACGAAGAGGAACGATTCGTCCTCCTCGGATTGAGCGGCTCTCTTCGGCTTCTCGTAGTGGTCCATGCCGTGCGAGAGGGGGACGTGATCCGGATCATCTCCGCGCGGAAGGCGACCCGCAAGGAGACACGGACATACGAGATTCGCTTGAGGTAACGGGCCATGAAGAAAGAGTACGATTTCTCAAAGGCAAAGAAGAATCCTTACGCCAAGAGACTTAAGCGGAGAGTGACCATCCGCCTCGACGGCCCAACGATCGACTATTTCAAGGAACTCGCCGAGGACACGGGCATCCCTTACCAGACGTTGATCAACCTGTATCTACGGGAGTGCGCTGAGTCGAAAAAGGAGCTCAACCTTGAGTGGCGCCCAGAGGGCGTGCCGGCTGGCTGAGTCCTCGGGCAAGGGGTGACCTTCTTCTCGGAGCCTCGTTCACCCGCACAGCCCTTGGGGGACATCGGCACCCATCCGTTAACAATGCTGTTGCCGGCTCCGGCCGCCTGCGGCGGCCCTCGACCCAACCGGCCAAGACCGAAGGTGAATGCAGGAAATCAGTAGCCCGGTTACCATACGTGCTGGATTCCAGCAGGCAGGATCAAGCCGGTTCGGGACTCTTGAACGTTATAACACAGCGGCGGAAGCATGACCGGTACGGATAACCGGACGAAGAAACACAAGTTAGAATGCGGGTGAGAACCCCTGCGGCTACCCCACTTTCGGGAGGCTCTGGGCATCCAAAACCACTCAACTCACTTCAGAAAAAACCACGGTAAGGAAAACAGCATGAGCCGAAGCCGGACCGGAAAGGTCCGATTCTTGATCAGACGCACCCCCCCTCTTCTCCTCCTTCCCTTGTTCTTTTTGCCCCTCCTTAGCGCATGCGAGAACTCAGGTGTTTCTGTGCCGGAAACGGACACACCGCAGCGCTATGCTACAAAGGGGCAGGTGTTCGGAGCCACGGATGGCCCGGGTTCACTCACTTCGGTATCTGACGTAGCTATCTCCGGCGATGGCCGGGTATTTGCCTCTCAATCCGCTCTTGCAGAGGTCCTCGTCTTCGAAACGGACGGCTCTTTCTTTGGGACGGTTGGCGGCCGAGGAGAGGGCCCTGGAGAATTCCGGATGCCGACCGCCCTGAGTGTAAGGGGTGACACGTTGGCCGTGACGGACTTCTTCTCAGGCATCAGCCTCTTTGGCAAAGACGGGAGCTTTGCCTACCGCATCTCCTTCACTCTTCCAGGCCCTCCGGGGGTCGGTTTTCCAATTCGACCCTTGACGCTCCTGGCCGATGGATCGGTCGCTTGTTTCGGGCCAACAGGATCCGGAGCAGCCTTGAGCGGAGCGGTGACGCACCAGTCCTGGCCAAAGGCTTCGCGAGAGGGTGTGGTTTTCGACACCCTCATCGTTCACCCGGTTGGGGAACCCTTCGTTCTCGTCGAGGGGTCCGGGTCCCGTCCTCTCACTTTTGGCCGGCCGGCACCCTCCCATGATCTTGCAGTGCTCCGTCCGGATGGTACAGAACTCATTGCGGTGGATCGATCATCGGGTGGCCCAGGCCTAGTGAGTGTGTTCCGCATCAACCTGTCCGGTGACACAGTTGTTTCCCGGCAACTAGAGTACGAACCCCTTCCGGTAACCTCGACTTGGATTGACAGCACCTCCATAGCCATGGCCGAGGGGATAGCCGGTGTCCTGACGGTGACGCCGGATCGTTTCGCTGGTTCCATTCGGGATCAGGTACCCTGGCCAGAGTTCCGCTCACCCGTGGCCGAGCTCCTGGCTGCCTCCGACGGTACCATCTGGTTGAAGGGAGAGGCTCCCGCCCAGGACTCCATCCGATGGGACATCCTCGATGAGGCCCTTGAATCCATTGGGCATGTATACCTCCCTGTTGCCCTCGATGTGAAGCGCGTTTCCATGGCTTCGGTTTGGGGGGTGGAGTTGGACGATGTGGATATTCCGTGGATTGTCCGGTACGACATCCATTGATCTGGATGGCAGGTGAGGCTCGATGGATTCCAGAAAACGCAGCGCTAGAACCCCGGGCCTCAGCCTGGGCTCATGCTCATGGTCGCGCATGCCCCGAAATCTGGGTTCGCCCCGTTCCTCGGTAGGCAACACCTTATTACAAAAAAGTTGCCGCTTGCGCTCACTACGTTTGCTCCGGAGAGCGCGGCACGGAGGCCGCGCACGGCAACAGCCGGGACGTTAACGGGCGGCGCGTAAACGGACCGCCGACAGTAGAATCAAAAGTAAGAAGGACAGATTCAAGAATTCCCAAATCGGCGGGGTTCGACGACCCCGGGGCTCTTCAAAGGGTGAGAGATGGCCAATCAGTCCTCCCTCCTAAGCCGGGCCGGTAAGGCGTTCGGCGAGTTCGTTCTGATTTTCGTCGGCGTGCTGGTCGCTTTGACGGTGGACCAATGGGCGGAATCCAACCGGGAAGACGAACTTGAGGCACATTACCTCGCTCGGCTCCTTGACGATGTGAGCGCTACTGCCCGTTCACTGCGTATCTCAAAAGACTCCTTCCTTCGTGCCGACATAACTTCTCGGTTTCTTGATTCAATTCTCTCGGAAGCCAACGGGAACCTCCCTGATGCTGGCACCCTCTATATCGCCACGCAGGGAGCATACAGGTGGTTCACTCCTTCATACACTCGTACCACCCTAGACGAAATGGAGTCTATCGGCGGACTTCAATTCCTCGAGGACTGGGACCTGAGGAGGGCAGTGATCTCCTTCTATGAGTGGGAGGAGACGCACGAGGATCTCTGGGAGAATATGGACAACAGACTTCGGAACGTACTTCGAGGCGTCCAATACCCTTCCACTGACGAACGCTTCTTCAACGACTGTGCACCCGAGGTCCATCCTGCGGACTGCCCGGTCGATATCCCCGGGATTGAGGCTGAAGAGATCTGGAATCGGCTCCGATTATCCCCGGACATCAACGGGATGCTCAGGCAGAACATCCGAGATGTGTTTCGAGCCCAAGAACTTCTTGAAGACCACCTCCAAAGGGCAGAAGACCTGATCGCCCGATTGGAGGTAGCTCAAGTCCGTTAGCGCCGTCCGAAGAATCTCACCGTTCGAACCGGAAGACTCGTCCGGGCCTTGGAATTGGGGGAGTGAACACCTGCCGGACGCCGCCCGCTAACAAAAAAGTTGCCGCCTCCGCTCACTCCGCTCACTCCAGAGAGTGCGGCACGGAGGCCGCGCACGTCGACCTCTGAACGTTATGGGAAATCGGCAGGAGCAGAGTCGGTGCGGAGAACCAGACAAAGAAAAAAGAGTGCTGAGGTCTGAGGCTCTTCTAGGTCCGGAGCGATGACGGCCCCAGCCCAACCGAGAGGCCCCGGGGAGCGACACATCTGGAGTTCCCAAGAAAGACCGCAAAGGAGATTCGCCACCCATGATTACCCATCCCGTCCGCGCTGTTCTTCTCTGTGTCGTACCCCTGTCGATCGTATGCGCCCCAGAGGCCAGCGATACCTACGCCCAGCCGGAGCCACCCGCGGGCGCGGTGCGGAAGTCGCATCAGGACTTTAATGAGGAGGGCGCCGTGGTGATCCACTATCTCGAGATCGTGACCCCGGAAGTGGATGCGACGTGCGACGCCTTGGAGACTCTACGAGGCGTGAGTTTCGGGGAGCCCATTCCCGAATTCGGGCATGCCCGCACGGCACCCCTGAATAGCGGCGGGCGTATCGGCGTGCGTGCGCCGATGCGGGAGACGGAAGAGCCTGTGGTGCGGCCTTACCTTCTGGTGGAAGACATCGGGGCTGCCGTCG
>JBDHGR010000441.1:0-4263 GCA_039589815.1 Gemmatimonadota bacterium
GCAGTATCCTGAATACCACGGGCCCGGCCCTCCGGGGCCTCGCCGGGCGCTAGCAACAGGATAGGGGCGATCAGGCGGGCGCCCGGCTCCCGCCGGGGACCGAATGGTTCGTTAAAGGATGTGCTAAGGGGGGCGTGCATCTCTTTCTCTTCCGCAGGTCCTAACGCATTCCTGCCATCTTGACGCTATAGCGTCATAACGCTATTCTTGGTTATGGCTACAAAATCCAAGCGTACCACTGTGTACTTCGATCCTGCCCTCCATCGGGCATTGCGTCTCAAGGCCGCGGAAACAGACCAAAGTCTCTCCGATTTGGTGAATGCTGCAGTCCGTGAGACTCTAGCCGAGGATTCCGAAGATCTCGAGGCCTTCGAGACCCGAGCCCACGAGCCGAGCTTGTCCTTCGAGGATGTCCTAAAAGACCTGAAGGGCCGTGGCAAACTATGATCTTCGGATCAAACCGTCGGCGGTGAAGGAACTGGAGGATCTCCAGGCAAAGGACCGACGTCGCATCGTCAGTCAGATCCAGAACCTCGCCGGGGAGCCGAGGCCACGGGGGTGTGAGAAACTCTCCGGCAGAGACCGATATCGACTTCGGCAAGGTGACTTCCGAATCCTCTTTGAAGTGGATGATGGTGCTCAGACGGTGACCGTGGTGAAGATTGGACACCGTCGGGATGTCTACCGATAAGCCAGACAAATCCATCAGCGCATGAAGGATGGAAGCTCTTGGATCGGGTGACAGTCTTTGTACCCGCAACTTGTAACGCCCGTTTCCCGCACGGGCCCTCAGGCCTCGCTTTCGCTCTGAACTTGTGTGGCAGTATCCTGAACCCCACGGGCCCGGTCCTCCGGGACCTCGCCGTGCGGTGAGAGCAGGATAGAGGCGATCAGACGGGCACCCGGCTCCGATCTTGAACCGAATGGTTCGTTACCCGACATCCCGGTGAGCGTTTTTTTGGAAAGAGAGAGTGAACGCCGTGCGGAACCGTTCGGGGGACCTCGCTTCGCTCAAGTTCCTAAGCAGTGCGACACGGATCCCACAAAAGCCTCATGGAATGGTGAAACCCTTTCGGCAAGGGGGTGGCGTATGTCTAGCGAGTATCCAGGTTCGGTCGAGTCCGAGCCCAACCCAGGTAGCGAAGAGCAGTTGCTTACCAGACGGGAGGTGCTGGGAGTACTCGGAGTTGGCGCGGTTGTAGCGTCCCTCCCGGGCTGTGAATGGAGTCTCCGGACCGACTCGGCTGTCTCGGACCTGGAGGAGCCCATCTTCTACTCATCGGTTCGGGCGTTTGCTGAGGCCATCCGGGAACAGGAAGTATCCTCCTATGAGGTTACGAAGGCCTGCCTTGATCGGATCGACCAGGTGAATGGCCGCTTAAATGCAGTGTTCCAGATTCAGCGGGAGGTAGCCCTGGGCCGTGCGAGAGAAGCGGACGTCGCTCTGGCTCGTGGGGAAGTGTGGGGGAGACTCCACGGTGTACCGATGACTATCAAGGATTCCTTGGACACAGCTGGCGTCATCAGTACTGGAGGAACAAAGGGCCGGGAGAGCTTTGTGCCTAATGAGGACGCGACCGTTGTGTACCGGCTGAAGAACGCAGGGGCCATCCTCCTGGGCAAGACGAACACTCCCGAACTCACCCTCTCTTATGAGACTGACAACCTGATATATGGCTTGACAAACAACCCGTTTGATCTGGCTCGATCGCCGGGCGGCAGTAGTGGCGGTGCGGCTGCCATCGTGGCGGCGGGTGGAGCTCCATTCGACATTGGCAGCGACTACGGAGGCAGTATCCGATTGCCTTCACATTTCTGCGGGATCGCAGGCATTAAGCCAAGTGCGGGACGCGTGCCGAGGACAGGGCACATCTATCCTTTCGGCGGAGTTCAGGACTCATTCCAACAGATTGGCCCTCTCGCACGCTATGTCGATGACTTGAGTCTCCTTCTCCAGCTGATTGCTGGCCCTGACGCTGCTGATCCTGGAGTGTTTCCGCTCGAATGGCATGAGCCGGAGGCGGTTGATCTTCAAGCCCTCAGAATCTCTTTCCATACCGATAATGGCATCGCTACTCCTACTCCGGAAACGCAGAGGACGGTCACAGAGGTTGCCCTCCGACTCGAATTCATAGTTGCTGCAGTCGATGATGTGAAGCCGGCGGGAGTGGAACAGACTATGGACTTGAGTGGGCTTTATACGTGGGATGGGGGAGCTGAGGTGAGAAGGCTCTTGGGTGAGGCGGGCACCACGGAATCCCCCCGCTTAACTCAAGAAAATCCGGCATTGGACGCTGCTGAGTTGGACGCGCTTTTAGCCCGGTGGTACTCCTTCCGCAGCAGCATGCATTCCTTTATGGCCGATTATGATGTGATCGTATGCCCAGCAAATGCTGGGCCGGCACCGGTCCACGGGCCGGCAATGGAGGAGTTCTCTCGATTCACCTATACGTTCACCTACAATTTGACCGGTTGGCCGGCGGCAGTGGTACGAGCCGGCACATCGCCTGAGGGGCTGCCCATTGGCGTTCAAATCGTGGCACGCCCTGGACGCGAGGATGTGGCATTAGCTGTTGCCAAGTTCGTGGAGACCGAGTTTGGGGGCTTCCAGCGTTCGGCTCTCTGATGGCTTTCTCGGTGATCCCGAAGTCTCAGGACGGGATCGTTGGGTAACGCCCGTTTCCCGCTGATATGAAAGGGCTGCTGTCAAATAGCTGAGGGGACCCGAGGACAGCTTCGACGATGGTCCTACTGATATTCGCCGGTTGAGCAGGGTTTGCTCAGAGCGGCACATAGAGAATTCGTCGGGAGCGTGCTCCTTCTCGGACGAGTCGGGTTAGGCCTGGGGCCGTACCGAATGCGGGAAACGAGCATAGCTCCGATCGTGCCTCGGGTCCCAAAGAGATCTCATGCGGCAGAGCGGTGCTGAGCCGCGTCCTGGACGTCAACCTGCTGCATAACAGCCCAAAGGAAGCCGACGAGTTCACGAGCAGCCGCAACCACGGCGAACTGCGATGGCTTTCTGGCGTTGATGCGGTGGAAGAGCTTGAAGAGTCGGTGCTGGGCCTTCCAGGCATGAGCGATGACGTGGGGTGGTTGGCCTTGTTGGCGTTTCTTGAGCTGAGCCGAGATGGCCGGTCGATATCTGTACTTCCACGCGGCCTGAACGAGGACGTGGCGACAGCGACTGTTGCCGGCCTTGGTGATGTGGCCCCTGCGAACGCGATCCCCGCTAGAGTGCTCGGAAGGGACAAGTCCGAGGAAAGCCATGAGCTGGGAGGGCCGCTCAAAGCGTCGCCAGTCACCGATCTCGGTGACGAGGGTCATGGCGGCCAGCGTACCGATGTCCCGGAAACAGGTCAGCCGCTGGACAAGGGGCCGATAAGCGGGGGAGAAGGCGATGGCCTCGATCTGCTCATCGAGGTCGTCGCGTCGGCTGGTCTTGTAGTCGAGGAGCGCGAGGTACTCGGCAAAGACGGCGCGATCCTCTGGAGCGAGGGCACCAGGTTTCAGGAGACGTTGCATCCATTTTCGGTGAACCTGGCCCCAGTGGCACGCCTCGCGAAACACAAACCCACGCCGGCGCAGGAACTTCAGGATGTAGTGGCGGGAGCGGAGGATTTAGCGTTGGAAGCACTGGCGGCAACGCACGAGGTCCCGGACCCGCTCCTCGGTAGGCGATGGGATACGAATGGAGGTGAGTTCACCGACTCGGTAGAGCCGACTCAGCTGAGTGGCATCGTAGCGGTCGTACTTGCGGCGTTCGCCGGGCCGGGTCGGAATGAGAGAGGGGGCGATCACGTCACAGTGGACGCCCCAGGTAGTGACTTCCCGGTGGAGCACATAGCCGGCACCGCTGGCTTCGTAACAGGCACGAACCTCCCCCCGTCGGGTCCAACGATCGAAGAAGCGGCGGAGCCTACCGAGGTCGTTGGGAAGCATCTGGACGAGCTCAGGCTCAGGAGCGTCATCGACGAAAACGGCGACCATGATGGTATCCTTGTGGACATCCATCCCAACGTGAATGATGGAGCGAGACATGGGGCTGGTCCTCCTATCGGCTGCGACGGAGAGCGTCGCATGTGGCACTGGCGCGAAACCGGATTGGGGCCGCGCTAACCCACGATACCCCGATCAGGTTGGGCCAGCCCTTTCATAACTTCTCGGGCCCTCAGGTTCCGCTTTTGCTCTGAACTTGTGAGGCAGTATCCTGAACACCACAGGCCCGGCCCTCCGGGACCTCGCCGGGCGGTAACCGCAGGA
>JBDHGR010000442.1:0-4448 GCA_039589815.1 Gemmatimonadota bacterium
CATCCTACTCATGGGATTCACGGGCTGCGGGCCCACGGAGGAGCCCATGTCCCAGCATGTGACCCAGGAGGCCTTCGGTGCCACCCCGGAAGGGGAAACCGTCGAGCTCTTCTCCATGACGAACATCAACGGCATCGAGATCAGGGCCATCTCCTACGGCGGGACCATCATCTCGCTGAAAACTCCCGACCGGGACGGGAATCTGGGGGACATCGTCCTGGGGTACGACAACCTCCAGGCCTACGTCGACGGCTCCCCGTACTTCGGATCGATTATCGGGCGCTACGGGAACCGCATCGGGGAGGCTCAGTTCACCCTGGATGGAGAGGCGTACACCCTGGCCGCCAATGATGGAGAAAACCACCTCCACGGCGGGAACCAAGGATTCGACAAGGTGGTGTGGGTAGGGGAGCCCTTCGAAAGCGAAACGGGAGTCGGTGTCCGATTCCGGTACACCAGTCCGGACGGACAGGAGGGATATCCTGGGACGCTTCAGATAGAGGTAACTTACACCCTTACCCCCTCGGACGAGCTGGTCGTTGACTACCTGGCTACAACCGATCAGGCCACACCGGTGAATCTCACCCAGCATTCCTACTTCAATCTGAAGGATGCGGGAGCGAGTGACATCCTCGGCCACGAGCTAATGATCGCCGCTGATGGATTCACTCCCGTGGACGCCACCCTTATCCCCACCGGGGAGATCGCCCCCGTGCAGGGCACCCCCTTCGACTTCACCGCCCCACACGCTATCGGTGAAAGAATCGGGTCCGATCACCCCCAGATGGGTTTCGGGGGCGGTTACGATCACAACTGGGTTCTGAACGGGACTCCGGCTGAGGGAATGACCCTGGCAGCCCGCGTTCGCGAACCCACCACAGGGCGGACCCTGGAGATCCTCACCACTGAACCCGCGATTCAGTTCTACTCTGGTAACTTCCTGGACGGAACCCTCACCGGGAAGGGCGGCGTGGTCTATCAACATCGAACGGGTTTCTGTCTGGAAACACAACACTACCCCGATTCCCCCAACAAGCCCGATTTCCCGTCCACCATCCTTCGGCCCGGTGAAGAATACAACACACGGACCGTGTTCCGTTTCGGAACAGAGGGCTAACCCATGGCGACGCTCGATTGGTTGATCATTCTCGCATACCTGGGTGTCGTGTTCGGTTTGGCTGGCTGGGTGTTCGTACGGCGCAAGAACACTCCCGACGACTACTTCCTGGCCGACCGGAACCTGGGCTGGTTCATCGTCGGCGCATCCATTTTCGCCTCCAACATCGGGTCCGAGCATCTCGTAGGGCTGGCCGGCTCAGGCGCCACCGACGGGGTGGCCATGGCCCACTACGAGTTGCACGCCTGGTGCCTCCTGATCCTGGCCTGGGTCTTTGTCCCCTTCTTCATCCGGTCCCGGGTCTACACCATGCCCGAGTTCCTGGAGAAGCGATTCTCTCCCGGATCCCGATGGGTCCTCACCGTCATCTCTCTGGTGAGCTACGTCCTCACAAAAATCGCAGTGGGCATCTTCGCCGGGGGCATCGTCTTCGCAGCCCTCCTCCCCGACCTGCAGATCGAGATCGCCGGAACAGTCTGGAACAGCTTCTGGATCGGGTCAGTGACCGTCATCATCCTGACGGGGATCTACACGGTGGCCGGGGGAATGGGCGCGGTGGCGTACACCGAGGCCCTCCAGACAGTGATCCTGGTGGTGGGCTCGGGCCTCCTCACCATCTTCGGTCTCCGTGAGCTGGGGGGCTGGGAGGGCTTCAGGGCGGCTATTGATCCCGACATGTTCAACCTCTGGAAGCCTCTGATCCCCGACGGGGTTCAGGGAACATGGGCACCTGTTCTGGAGGAAGGGAGACAGGCCTGGTACTTCAACCAGAACTTCCCGTGGCTGGGCATGCTCTTTTGTGCCCCCATCATCGGGCTCTGGTACTGGTGCACGGACCAGTACATCGTTCAACGGGCTCTGGGCGCGAAGAACGAACAACACGCCCGGCGGGGTAGCATCTTCGCCGGCATCTTAAAACTCCTGCCCGTTTTCATCTTCATCATCCCGGGGATGATTGCCCTGGCCCTGGCCCGGACCGGCGACTTTTCAACCCTCAACGGCATGGTAGACGCCCAAGGCAACGCCATCCGGGGAACCTCCCAAGCAGCCTATCCCCTTCTGGTCACCAGTATCTTACCGGTAGGGGTACGGGGATTGGTGGTGGCTGGGCTCCTTGCGGCACTCATGAGCTCCCTGGCCGGCGTCTTTAACGCCTCCTCCACCCTCTTCACCATGGACCTGTACCAGAAGTTCAGACCTGGCGCCTCCCAGCACCGTTTGGTATGGGTCGGCCGGATCGCCACCGCGGTCATGGTCCTCATCGGGCTCAGCTGGATTCCCGTCATCCAGGGATCCAGGGGGCTCTACGAGTACCTCCAGGGGGTTCAGGGCTATCTCGCCCCGCCCATCTTTACCGTCTTCTTCCTAGGTGTTTTCTGGAAGAGGTTGAACGCCAAGGGGGCCCTGGCGGCTCTTATCACCGGGTTCGTCGTGGGATCCTTCCGCCTTGCTGTAGATACCCCTGTTGCCCTGGGTCTCGGGGGCTTGGAGGGAGGTTACGCCGAGGGCTCGTTCCTTTGGATCGTCAACAACATCTACTTTCAGTATTACAGCCTGTTCATCTTCTTGATCTCGGTGGCTGCCATGATCGGTGTGAGCTACGCCACATCCGAGCCGGCCTACGAACGTATCTCGGGGCTCACCTTCGCCACGGTCACTGAGGAACACAGGGCCGAATCCAGGGCCAGTTGGGGCCGGCGTGACGTGCTGGGATCCGCCACCGTCCTCTTCCTGATTCTCATGGCCTATCTCTACTTCCGAGGGTAACGCCGGGAGGCCGGGGCCGGGGGGCTTCCCCCGGCCCCACCCCGGCTCCCGTTAAAAAACTCGAGGCGGCTTCATGAGCTCTTTCACCATCGGCCTGGACTACGGCACGAACTCGGTCCGGGCCGTCGTTGTGAGTTGCGCAGACGGCACCACCGTCGGCAGTCACGTCTTCGACTATCCGACAGGAGAGGACGGCATACTCCTGGACCCCCGGGATCCCCACCTGGCACGGCAGCACCCTGGGGACTATCTGCATGGCCTTCGGGAATCGGTACGGGGGGCTCTCGAGGATGCCGAGGAGAATCCGGGCTTCGACCCTGGAGCCGTCATAGGAATCGGGGTGGACACCACCGGATCCACTCCCCTGCCGGTGGATGCAAACGCTGAACCCCTGGCCTTGGATCCGGCGTGGGAAGGGAAGTTGGCTGCTCACGCCTGGCTCTGGAAGGATCACACCGGTGCAGAGGAGGCCGCAGCCATCACCGCCATGGCCGGAGAGAACGCACCGGAATACCTGGCGGTCATCGGGGGGACCTACTCCTCGGAGTGGTTCTGGTCCAAAATTTGGCGCTGCCTGAAAGTCGCCCCTGACGTGTTCGAAGCCGCAGCCTCCTGGGTGGAGTTGGCGGATTACGTCCCAGCAGTGCTGACTGGAGCCGGGAGTCCTGAAGAGATCCAGCGGTGTGTGTGCGCGGCCGGCCACAAGGCCATGTACTCCCGGGCCTGGGACGGCCTGCCGTCCAAGGATTTTTTGAGCCTTTTGGACCCCCGTTTGGGTGAACTCCGTGACCGCCTGTACCAGGAGGCCTTTCCTCCCGACCGCCCCGCGGGCACCCTCACGGCGGAGTGGGCTGAGGCCCTGGGGCTCCAGGCCGGGATCCCGGTGGCCATGGGTGGATTCGACGCCCACTACGGAGCGGTGGGAGCCGGGGTGCAGAAGGGCACTCTAGTGAAGATCATCGGGACCTCCACATGCGACATCGCCGTAGGCCCCGGCGAAGAAGAACTGAAGGACGTGCCCGGCATCTGCGGGATCGTGGATGGTTCGGTCATGCCTGGGTACTACGGGATCGAGGCCGGGCAATCCGCCGTCGGGGACATTCTGCGATGGTGGGTGGAGGAGGTTTGTGAGGGTGACGATGAGCTTCACGAGGAGCTGTCGAGGGAGGCGAAACTATTGAAGCCCGGGGAGTCGGGCCTCCTGGCCCTGGACTGGAACAACGGCAACCGAACGATCCTGGTGGATCCACGCCTGACGGGGCTCATTCTGGGCCAGACCCTCCACACCGGTCGAGCCGAGGTGTACCGGGCCCTGATCGAGGCCACTGCTTTCGGGGCCCGGGCCATCGTCGAGCGTATGACCGACTTCGGTATGAGAAGAACGACCTCTTCATGCAGATCTATGCCGACGTCCTGGTGCGTCCCATGCTCATAGCCGGATCCCCCCAGACGCCGGCCCTGGGCTCCGCGATTTCCGCCGCGGTCGTGGCCGGTGGAGAGGCGGGTGGGCATGACACCTTCGAGACGGCCCAGAAAGCCATGACTTTTCTGAAGGAGAAACGTT
>JBDHGR010000443.1:0-5853 GCA_039589815.1 Gemmatimonadota bacterium
CGTTATGGGAAACGCGCCTCAGGCACTACAAACACGCGCGGTAAGGCTGCTTGTTGTCACCTGGCCCGCGAGCAGACAACGCCGAGTGTGGGATCTTGGATCGTCGTTCAGCCCGGCTTCCCCGGGATCTTCGATCTGGGCGACGCGCCCCCCCCGGAGAGGAGCCTCAACCCCCACCTCTTTTGCCCCCTGACCGGCCACCGCCCCGAATCCAAGAGCCACGGCAAGAAGAGCCACGGCAACCACTCCCACCCCCTTCCGCATCACATTCTCCGGGATTGGCCTACTAAGCTACAACTGTCATGTAGTCCACACTTCTACATAGCTAACCCAAGCGAAACCGGAGGTCTACAGCATGGGTCGATTCATAGGCGTCACGTCGATCACGATCCTGGCCACCCTCGAGGGCCGCCGGTGCTACGGGCTTGACATCATCGACCGCACCGCGCTCCTCGCCGGAACCGTCTACACGACGCTGCGCCGGTTGGAAGCACGCGGCCTCGTCACGGGTCAGTGGGAGGATGCCGTGGTCGCCGAAGCCGAACGTCGGCCCAGGCGTCGCTACTACGTCCTCACCCCTGCGGGCGCGGAGGAGCTTGCGGTGGCGCGAGCCAGGCTCGCCGGCGTCGTGGCCGGAAGGGCGGAGGAGCCGGTGGGGAAGCCGCGCAGCGCATGAGGGACGCGGATCCGCCCGGGGGCCACGGGCACCTGTGGCCGACCGACGGCGCGACGCGCTGGAGCCGTCGTGTCCTTCGGGCCATCGCATGGCTGATCCCCGCTGGACGTCGGGAAGCGTGCCTGGAAGAGTGGGAGGCGGAGCTCTGGCAACTCCGCACGGGCGACGTGGGAGTGGCGCCGGCGGCGGCCTTTCTCGCCGGATTGACGATTCATGGACTTTGGGAGTGGAAAGAGGGATGGAGGATGGAATCGATTGTGCAGGATGTTCGTTTCGCGGTGCGGACGCTGACCCGTAGTCCCGGATTCGCCCTTGCGGCGACCCTCATGCTGGCGACGTCCATCGGCGCCAGCACGGCGCTCTTCAGCGTGCTGGAGAAGGCGGTTTGGGCGGATCCCCGGTTCCCCGAGTCCGAGCGGCTCGTGGTGGTGGATCAGCTCTTCGGTCAGACCCCGGAGACGATGGGCCCCGCCCGGTGGTCCTACCCGCGATTCAGGGACCTGGCCGAGGAAGTCACCTCCCTTCAATCCGTGGGCGGATACCGGGCCCGCACCATGACCCTCTCGGAGATGGGCGATCCCGCTGTGGTTTCGGTGGAGACCATCACCCCTTCCCTCCTCCCCATGTTGGGCGTGAGGCCCTACCTGGGGCGGACCTTCGGGCCCGAGGAAGAAGACGACGGCACGCCGGCCATGAGGGCGCTGGTGAGCCACGGATTCTGGCAGAGCCGCTTCGGCGGCTCCCCGAACGCCGTCAGCGCCGTCCTCACCCTGGACGGACTCCGCATGCAGGTGGTGGGGGTGCTGCCAGCGGACTTCGACGGCATCACGGGCGGCGTGGACATCTGGGTCCCCATGTCGGCACTCCGGATCATCGGCGATCCCGGGTATCTGGAAGACGCGTGGAATCTGCACTTCCAGGTCATCGGCCGACTGAGGCCGGAAGCGACGCTGGAGACCCTCCGAGGTGAGCTACAGTCGCTGGCAGCTCGGATGGGGGACCGGTATCCCGCCCCGGAGGGAGCGTCCCGCCTCTTGGCGGGCGCCGACGTGCTAAGCTACCGCGAAGCCCGAATCAACCCGCTGGCCAGGGCGTCCATGCTGGCCCTCTTCGGTGCGGTGCTCCTGGTCCTGTTGATGGCCACGGCCAATCTGGCCGGCCTCGTCATGGCCAGAGGGGCAACCCGCGTGCGGGAGGCCGCCGTGAGGGCTTCCCTCGGCGCCGCCCGTTCCCGCCTCGTGAGGCAGTTCATGACCGAGAGCCTGATCCTGGCCCTGGTGGGGGGCGTGGCGGGCATCGCCCTGGCGGGTTTCGGTGTGAATCTCCTGGGCACCTGGCTCTCGAACGCCCTGGGCACCACGGGCGGAAGAGAGCTGCAATACCTGAACCCGGCGGCCCTGGGCATCGATTGGACGGTGGTGGCCTTCGCCTGCATCCTCACCGCATGCGTGGGCGTTGCGTTCGGCCTCGTGCCTGCGTGGCAGGGCTCCCGCGCCGACCCGACCACGGCCATGCGGGTAGGGCGGACCCAGACGCTGGGGAACCGATGGTCGGGGCTGCCACTGGGGAGAAACGGCCTCATCGCCGTCCAGGTCGCGTTGGCCATGGTGCTCCTCTCGGGCGCAACTGTGATGATGAACGGCCTGCGCACCATGCAGGAGGTTCCCCTGGGATACGACCGGGAGAACCTGTTCACGGCCCTCTACACCCTCAGCCCCGCCGACGAGCTGGCCGGGATCGATCCGGGGGGGTTCCATACGGGGTTCCTGGAGCGTATCCGGGCCATACCCGGTGTGGACCACGCCACGCTGGGAGAGGTGCCCATGGGTGGCCCCACCTGGCGGAACCTGGTGCTGAGCTCCGAGGGCCGCCCGGACCTCACGCCGGCCACCCACAGCTGGGTGCGGATCCTACCGGTGGCTGACGGACACCTGGAGGCGCTGGGCATCGAGCTGGTGGCGGGACGGGGCATCGACGCCACCGACGAGGTCAACTCCGAGCTGGTGGTCGTCCTCAACGAGCTGGCTGCCCAGGAGTACTTCCCCGACGGAGGCGCCATCGGGCGCCGCATCCGAATCGCCTGGCCGGAACTCGAGGTCGAAGGTGCACGGGTGGTGGGCATCACGAAGGACGCGCAAATGGGCGAGGTGGGCGCGCCCGCGGAGCGCCAGGCCTACGTGTCCATCCGTCAGGCGCCGAGGCGGAGCACCGGCGTCATGATCCGGAGCACCCGGAGCACCGCCGACCTGGCACGGGTCGTCCGGGGCGCCCTGGCGGCGATGAACCCCAACACGGCCCTCACCTCGGTCATGTCCATGGAGGACCGCCTGGCCAGCGTCACGGCCCGCCCTCGGGTCGTCACCGCCGCGCTGGGGATCTTCGGATCGGTAGCATTGTTCCTCGTCGCCGCTGGCCTCTACGGTACCATCGCGTTCACCGTGGTCCGGCGGACGAGGGAGCTGGGCCTGCGGCTGTCCCTCGGAGCAGAGGGCTCCACGGTCCTGGGGCTGGTGCTCCGGCAGAGCCTAGCGGTCACGCTGCTGGGCCTGGGGTTGGGCGTGGCCGGAGCCCTCATCCTCGCCCGAGCGCTGGAGGGCGTGGCCTTCGGCAACGAGCCGCTGACCCTGGTGGATCTCCTGGTCCCAAGCGCGGTGCTCTTCGCCGTGGCGCTGGCGGCGGCCTGGATTCCGGCCCGGCGGGCGCTCTCCATCGATCCCATGGTGGCGCTGCGCACGGAGTGACGATCCAGTGCCGTTCGCGGCGGAAGGGACCGGCGCAGAGGAACTCGTACTCATGGCGCGGACGCCGCGCCTCCGGATCTCGAGAGAAGTTTGGCACTCTGGTCGCGCAACAGGATCCCAGAGTCGTTAGGTCGAGGCTCTCTTGGTCCTCTTCGAACAGGACGATAGGTCGACCGGGCGCGCATCCGATAACTAACGACCTCCGATTCCGAGCGCCTTACGGCGCCCTCCATTCTAAACCGGCTAAGAGCGGATAGGCTTCGGTAAGGCGGTTGTGGCGCTAGACCTGGAGCGGATGTAGATAGCGGGAGGCCGGCTTCGGAGGTCTTGGTTCGTTATGTGAAATAGGCCCGAAACACATGAAGATGCGAATAATCTGGTTCATCATTCTGGGGACTCTTGGAATCGGATGCGGCGATAGGTCGGTGCCGCCATGGGAACAAATCCGTGAAGAGCTTCTGGCGATGGAGCAGACAGACCAAGCGGTGCGAGAGGGCCTCACGGGGGCCTCGCTCGGAGACACCATGATACTCCGTGAGATGCTCGCCGTCGATTCGGTTCACACACGCCGGCTGCGCGAGATCGTCGAAGCGTACGGATGGCCCGGCGTTAGCGATGTTGGAGAGCAGGGGGCGAACGCCGCGTGGCTTCTGCTCCAGCACAGCCCCGACTTCGAGTTTCAGCGAACGACCCTGGGGCTGATGGAGGAGGCGTCCGAGCGTGGGGAGGCTTCGCCCCGTTCGCTTGCTCTTCTCACAGACCGAGTCCTGATACATCAGAATCGCCCACAGCGATACGGAACGCAGTTCAGGTTCATTGACGGTGGGCTCGAGTTCTCCGCTAGAGGAATACCGGCGACTATCCGAAGACTTTTACCAACTGGGGGTTCAGGATACGCTGCGAGAACCAGGCGGCCAGTCGTAGGGCCGACTCCACATAACAGGGCCACTCGCGGCTCGGGGCAGACGCCCCGAGGCCAACCTGGCCGAGGCCGGGTTCGCCAGTGGCCGAGCCGTTATCGGGCAGCGCGTGGATCGCCTCCCGAGAGTAGACTCGCTAGCGAAATGTTGTGACTTCCAGTGTGAAGGCATCAGGGGAGGTGCCAGATGAAGGGGCGAAGCCTAGGAGAAGCAGTTACTGCAATCGGTATGATCCTCGGTCTCGTATTTGTCGGGATCGAGATAAACAGGAATACTGCCACAGCACAGGCGCAGTCCCGACAGGAGATCGCTGCCCAGAACATCGACTTTCTACTCAGAGTAGTCGAAGATGACCGACTGGCGGAGATCTGGGCTTCAACCTGGACAAGCGAGTACATGGCGGGGCTTGATGATACGAGCCGCACCAAGGCGGGAATGACCGCAATCGCATTGATGATCCGCCTAGAGAACGTCTATCTCCAGTTCGAACAGGGTCTGATCGAAGAAGAAGCGCTCCCGAACTACGGAATGGTGCAACGCCGGTTCGAGGAACCTGGATTCTGGGAGGTGTGGTCCGACGTCCGGCACACGTTTGATCCTCGCTTCCGCGAATATTTTGAGGCTCTTCACGAGTTTCTCCCCTGAGGTTCCGGGCGTGAACGGTTGGAGAAATAGCCAACGGCTTCGACCGGGAGCACAACTGACTGATCCGGGCGCACATCGCGACTGGATCTGTGGACACAGGCGAGGCACCGCCCGATAACAAAAAGGTTGCCGCCTTCGCTCGTTTCACTCGCTCCGGAGAGCGCGGCACAGAGGCCGCGCCGGCAACTTCTGAACGTTAGCCGCCATGCCTGAGGTAGAGGGATCGATCAGCGTAGAGTGATGTGCTGCCGGAGCCAGGCGGCGAGTTCTGATTCTTCGAGTTGACCAGCGGCAAGAGAGAGGATCAAGGCCGCGACCTCTTCCTCAGGGGCCTCGATGCGGAATCCGTTCAATCCCAGGAAGAGATACATGGCCTGGAAAGAGACGCGCTTGTTTCCGTCAACGAAGGGATGGTTGTTGGCGAGGCCAAAGCCGTAGGCAGCGGCGAGGGCAGGGAGATCTGCGTCATGATCATAATGGAGCCGGGCTCGGGGGCGCTCGAGAGTTGACTCAAGAAGCCCCCGATCTCGGAGACCGGGAGAGCCGCCATGAGTTTTGATCTGATCCGAATGGATGGCGAGGACATGTACGAGAGCAAGCCAACGGGGCTCGATCACTTGGCTAGCTCACGCATAGCATTACGGTACTTCTTCGCACCTTCGGCGTAGATCTCCATGGCCTCCTCAAAGGCAGGATCGAAAGGAGTGATCAAGATGCCCTCCTCTGTCTCAACCAGATGAACGGTATCCCCTTCGGCCAAGTGGTAACGCTCCAGGAGGGGCTTTGGGATAGTCGTACCGGCCGAGTTGCCGATGGCCCGGATGGTGGTTTCCTTAACCATGATCTGATCCTCGTGCGAGTAGGTTATAAC
>JBDHGR010000444.1:0-4228 GCA_039589815.1 Gemmatimonadota bacterium
CGCCGGCCAGTATCCCTGTGGCAAGCGTGTCCCGCCGGGCCACCGGGATTTCGATCCCCTCAGCTACGGCCTGATTCACAAGTAGCTCGCTACGGGTGAGGCTCTGGAGGAGATTGCTGATCTGGTCATCCGAGGCAGCCTGGACCTGGGCGCTCATGTTGGCTTGGCTCGTCAGAAGCCATTCACGGAACTCTCCCAGGGTGAGGGCACCCCCGTCGTATCGAACCAGGGTGCGGTTCAAAGCCCGGGCCGTCAGCTCCATGCCCGGGTCCGTACCCAGCTGTCTCGCCGTCTCGAAGCTCGCGGTATCCGGCTCGATTTCTGCCGCCTCAATGAGGTTCGCCACATAGGTCGATTCGGCCTGCATCAACATCTCATTCTGGACCTGGGTTCTGAATTGGTCTCTCATATCCGCGAAGTCTGGCAAAACCCGTTCGTCGACCCGGATGAGATGGAGGCCGAAGGTGGTCTCCACGATCTCGCTGAGCTCCCCTTCCGCCAAAGCAAAAGCTGCGGCCTCGAAGGCCGGGACCATTTGACCCTTCCCGAACGACCCGAGATCCCCTCCGTTTTCTGCACTCCCGGCATCCTGGCTGAACTGACGGGCTAGCCCCTCGAAATCTTCTCCGCCCACGATTCTGGTGCGGAGGGAGGCAGCAAGGGCACGGACGCTATCCGCTTGAACCTCACTGGCACCTTCAGGGAACTGAAGTAGGATATGCCGGGCCCTGATACTTCCCCCCGGAAGCTCAACCTCGAAACGTGCCCGGAGATCCTGCTCCGAAACGGCGGTGTCCACCAGGATTACCCTGTCACGCAACCCCGACACCATCTCGCCCTCCACCTGCCGTTCGACCAGAGAGGTCACGTCGATGTTGGCGAGGGTGGTGTCCTCTGCGGCGGCCTTTGCCAGAAGGAAATACTGGACCCAGAGGTCCGCCAGCGCTTCCACCACCTCCGGTTGGCTGGGGAGCTCAGGCTGGGGTGCAAGGATCCCAGCTGCGGTTTCCGCAGTGAACTCGAAACCTGCAGCTTGAGCCACGATATGATCTCCGGACGGCTCCCCGGATCCCCCGCAAGCGGCGAAGCTCAGGGTCAATGCCGGAAAGATTACCCTCCACTCTTTCATCGAATCTCGTCTCCTTGGGACGCTCACCTTCGAGGGGTCCCTCCCATGAATTGGATCCGGGGTGAGGCCGTAGCGTTGGCCCCGGATCGTCCCCTTCCTCTGCAACGGCTTCAATTCAGCCCCCCTGGACACGGCTCAGGATTGCGAAGGCCTCCTTCAAGGTGCCGGCTAGAGGTCGCGCCCCTGCTTGACGCAGGACCAGCGAAAGGGGGTCCAATCTCTTTATCTCCACTTCCACCTGACGGTCCTGAAGTGGCTTGTCCAACTCGGCCAGGGGAGGTATCACGCCGCCGAGGAAACTCACTCGGCCCTCCCGACCTCCTAACATGATCCTTTCTACCCCGAGCCCTCGAGCCAGCAGACGAAGGGTGGCCCCATCCAAGAGGACCTCAGCCTCGGGTGGGATCGGTCCGAACCGATCCAGAAGCTCCTTTCGGAGCTCCTCCACCTCCCCGGGACTGTTCATCTTGGAGAGGCGCCGGTAGAGATGGAGCTTCTGGCCGGAGTCCGAAATGTAGGAGTCCGGGAGAAAAGCGGAAGCCGACAGGGTGATTTCAGGCTCAGGATAGGTGACCTCGGTAGGCCCCCTTCTAAGCCGGTCTACGGTCTTCTCCAACAACCGGAGGTAGGTGTCTAGGCCCACGGCGTGGGCGAATCCCGACTGATCGGCACCCAGGAGGTTCCCCGATCCCCGGAGCTCAAGATCCCGGAGCGCTACGGAGTAACCGCTGCCGAGGTCCGTGTAGTGTTCCAACACCTGCAGCCGTCTCTCAGCTTCCTCCGTAACCGTTTCCGGAACAACGAGGTAGCAATAGGCCCGCCGATCGGATCGACCCACGCGACCCCTGATCTGGTACAACTGGGCGAGGCCGAACCGGTCTGCTCCGTCCACAATGAGGGTGTTGGCGTTAGGAACGTCCAGGCCGTTCTCGATGATGGAGGTGCAGACCAGTATCTTGAGCGCCCCGTAGACAAAATCCCGCATGACCTCGTCGAGTTTTCGGGGAGGCATCTGTCCGTGAGCCACTCCCACCGACGCTTCCGGTTCCAAGCGCTGAATCCTGGCGGCGACGGTTTCGATGGTCTCAACCCGGTTGTGCACCAGGAAGACCTGCCCCCCCCGGTCCATCTCCCGATGGACGGCCTCCGCGAGAATCTGATCAGACCACGAGAGGACGTGGGTGATGATGGGCATCCGGTCCCTCGGGGGTGTCTGCATGAGGGAAAGGTCCCGGACACCGGCAAGGGAGAGATGGAGAGTCCTGGGAATGGGAGTGGCGGTAAGGGTCAAAACGTCCACGGACGCCCGGAGCTTCTTGAGCCGTTCCTTATGCCTGACTCCGAACCTCTGCTCTTCGTCAACGACGAGTAGTCCCAGGTGCTTGAAAGTTACGTCTGGTGAGAGGAGGCGGTGGGTGCCGATAATGATGTCCGTCTCGCCCTGGGCCAAAGACACCAGGAGTTCCCTTTGCTGTTTGGGTGTTCGAAACCGACTCAGGGCACCGATCCGGACCGGGTAGTCGGCCAGGCGTTCCTCGAAGGTTCGTCCGTGCTGCTCGACCAGGATTGTGGTGGGCGCCAGGACCGCAACCTGCTTCCCGTCCTGGACGGCTTTAAAGGAAGCCCGGACCGCGACCTCCGTCTTCCCGTACCCCACATCCCCACAAACCAACCGGTCCATGGGACGCTCGACCTGCATGTCACTCTTGACCTCCAGCGTCACCTTTCTCTGGTCCGGCGTGTCCTCGAAGAGGAAGGATGACTCCATTTCCCGCTGCCAACGGGTGTCGGGGGAGAAAGCGAAACCGGTCGCAGTTTCCCTCCTGGCATAGAGATCCAGAAGCTCACCGGTCATGGCTTCGATGGCTCGTTCGGTTTTCCCCTTCAGGCTCTTCCATTTCCGCCCGCCAATCCGGTGGATTCGGGGAAGAGAGGCTTCTTCCGACTCACCCACCCACCGCTCGATCAGGTCCACCCGGTACACCGGGACCCTCAACATCTCCCCACCAGCATATTCGATGGCCAGCGACTCGATCTCCTCCCCGGCGATGACCACGTGCTCCAGGCCTCGAAATACCCCGATCCCATGGTCCATATGGACCACGAAGTCTCCTGATGTGAGTTGGGCCAGGCTCTCAAGGGCGGCGGCCCCCCGGAAATGTCGGCTCCGGCGGATTCGCCGGGATCGCCGGAACACCTCGTGATCGGTTAGAACCCGGAGGGTGCCGGTGGAACTTTTCAGGAGGAATCCTCCTGCCAATGCCCCTACCCCCAAACGCGTTCCCGGCGGGACCTTCCTCTCGCCCAGAATCTCCTCCAACCGCTGAACCTGCCCATCGTTGTCGCAGAGGATCAGAGTCTCGTGACCCCTGGCCATGCCCTCTACCAGGAACGCCTTCAGCTGGCCCATATCCCGGTCGATGTCCGGTGGTGCCACCGTCTCCAGGTCCAACCCTCCGGTTCGTTCTTCCAGAATTCGGATCCGCGGAAAGGCTACCAGTGCCGACTTGGCCTCGTCTGGCGGGATAAAGAGCCTCTCCACCGGCTCCGGATCCTGTCCGTATTCAAGGAGTTCCCTCCGAATGTCCTGTGCATGTGCCCATGTCCGGTCGAGTTCCCGACGCCAATCCTCCGACTCCCACTGGAGGATGAGGGTGTCGGACGGGAGGAGTTCCAGGAGGGATCGGTTGACGGAACCACCCGAATCCCCACTTCGGAAGTCCACGGGCAGGATGTGCGTGTGCTCCAACTTCTGCACAGACCTCTGGTCCAGGATGTCGAAGGCCCGAATGGAGGAGATCTCGTCTCCCCAGAACTCAACCCGAAACGGATCCGGGGAGCCGAAAGAGAACACATCCAGGCTCCCACCGCGGACCGCGAGTTGCCCCACTTCTTCCACCAGCGGGACCTCTTCGAATCCCCGGGCCTTCAGGTCACGTAAGAGGTCCGGGAATCTTCGCTGTTCTCCCACCGAAAGGGTCATGCGGAGCTCGGCCAGGGAGGAAGGCACGGGCCCCCGCTCCTGGAGTGCCCGGATAGTCGTCACCAGGAGGCGAGTCCTGCTGCCGAAAAGGGCTTCCAGGGCTTCGATCCGAAGGC
>JBDHGR010000445.1:0-10239 GCA_039589815.1 Gemmatimonadota bacterium
TAAGCTTCCTTTTTCTCCACCTCCGGCCGAAGCACGAGGAGAGGCGGCACCTTGCCTTCGGCGCTTTCCTTGGTGATCACAACCTCCCTGACGTCACTCCTGGACGGGATCTCGAAAAGGATCTCCCTCATCAACTCTTCGATGACGGCCCTCAGGCCGCGAGCCCCCGTGCCCCTGTCCAGAGTCCTCGATGCAATGGCCTGAACCGCGGCCGGTTCGAAGGTCAGGCCAACGTTCTCCAACTCGAGCATTTTTGTGTACTGCTTGATCAGTGCATTCTTGGGCTCCCGAAGGATCCTGGTCAAAGCTTCCTCGTCCAGTTCCTCGAGGGCCACCGTGACGGGAAGACGCCCCACCAGTTCCGGGATGAGGCCATAACGTTGAAGGTCGTCGGGCTCCACGAGGCCCAGCGTATCCTCACGGCTGGCTTCCACGTCTTTGCCGGTGAAACCGATCTGCCTCTTTCCGACCCTGGCTTCCACGATCTTCTCGAGCCCGTCAAAGGCCCCACCGCAGATGAACAGGATGTTCCGAGTGTCCACCTGGATGTATTCCTGTTGAGGGTGTTTTCTGCCCCCCTGAGGAGGCACGGACGCGACGGTACCCTCGAGGATCTTCAGGAGAGCCTGCTGGACACCCTCCCCAGACACGTCCCGGGTAATGGAGGGGTTTTCCGACTTCCGGGCGATCTTGTCCAACTCGTCGATGTAGACGATGCCCCGCTCCGCTTCACCAATGTTGAAGTCGGCGGCTTGAAGGAGTCGAACGAGGATGTTCTCCACGTCCTCCCCTACGTAGCCTGCCTCGGTGAGGGTGGTGGCGTCGGCAATCGTGAAGGGGACGTGGAGCATCCGGGCCAGGGTCTGAGCCAGGAGGGTCTTCCCAACTCCCGTGGGGCCCATGAGGAGGATGTTGGCCTTCTCGATCTCCACTTCGTCCAACACGCCTTGATGGTTTACCCGCTTGTAGTGGTTGTACACCGATACGGCCAGGGCACGCTTCGCCTCGTCCTGGCCGATGACGTACTCGTCCAGGATATCTTTGATCTCGATGGGGGTAGGGGAGGGAACCTGAGATTCTACGGCTTCCCGTTCTTCCTCTTCCGCCAGGATCTCATTACAGAGGGAGACGCACTCGTTGCAGATGTAGACGGAGGGCCCGGATATGAATTTCTTGACGCTATCCTTGGACTTCCCACAGAAGCTGCATCGGAGGTGTTTGTCGCCCGTCACGGTCATACCTTCCTCCACATCGGAGATCGTTCCCAATCAAGGGTTGTGTGCGTCGGTCGCTATTCAGACTCCGGGGTATCGGAATCCGCCGGCTTGGTCAACTCACGCCCGGGGTCCCCAGGCTCCAGGACTCGATCGATGATGCCGTAACCCTTTGCTTCCTCGGGGCTCATGAACCGATCGCGGTCCACGTCCTCGGCGATCCGTTCCAGGGATTGACCTGTGTGGAACGCCAGGATCTCATTGATCCGCTCTCGAGCGTGCAGGATCTCCCTCGCGGCGATCTCGATGTCCGCTGCGGTACCCTGGGCCCCTGAAGAGGGCTGGTGGATCATGATTCTGGAGTTCGGCAGGGCTGCCCGTTTTTCCTTTTCCCCGGCGGCCACCAAGACTGCAGCCATGGAGGCGGCCATCCCGACACAGAAAGTCGAAACTGGAGCCCTCAGGTGGCGCATGGTGTCGTAAATCGCCAGGCCGGAGTAGACGCTTCCACCGGGAGAGTTGATGTAGATGTAGATGTCCCGCTCCGGGTCCTCGGCGTCCAGGAAGAGGAGCTGGGCGATGATGATATTGGCTACGTTGTCGTCGATCCCACTCCCCAGAAACACGATCCGGTCCATGAGGAGGCGGCTGAAAATATCGTAGCTTCGCTCGCCCCGGCTGGTGCGTTCGATGACATAGGGTGGAAAAATGGGCATTTCTCGCTCGGTTTCTCTTCTTATTCCTGGTTGATCGTGGACTCTGCCTTCAGAAACTCGAAAACCTTCTTTTCGGTGATCTCGCGCTCAAGGGCGTCAAGGCTCCCAGCCTTCTGCAGGTTCGCATATACCTGGGCCGGTTTGGTGTCGTTCTTGTCTGCAATCTCCTGGACCCGTTCGTCCACTTCGTCCTCGGTTGCTTTCAAGCTCTGAAGATCCGCCACCCGTTCCACCACGAGGATTCGTTTCACCGCCTTCTCCGCCTCGGGACGAAGCTTCTCTCTGGTCTCCGCCACGACCTCAGGACTCAATTTGGAGGTGTCCCCCAAGATCGATTCCATGTACCGCTCTGCCATGGAGCGGGGAACCTCGAAGGGGTTCGCCTCGATGAGGTTTTCGGTCAGCTGAGATCGGACCACGGACTCAGCCTGGTCCTCGGCTTCCCTCTCCAAATCCTCCCGCACTCGGCTCGCCAAACTTTCCAGATCCTCGAAGTCACCCAACGTCTTTGCGAACTCATCGGTGAGCTCCGGGAGCTCCTTCTCCTTCTGCCCCTGGAGGGAGATCCGAAGATGTTGCTTCTCCCCCCGCCGCTCTTCGTCGGCAAAGTCGTCAGGGAAGGTGACGGTGAAGTCCCCTGTCTCATTCACTGCCAGCGAGCGAACCGCGTCCTCAACTTCCGGAATGGCCTCCCCGTCGCCCAAGACGATTTCATAGGGCCTGCTCTCGCCGGCGGGCTCACCCTCCTCCAACCTCTGGATCTCCAGAGTTACCAGGTTTCCCTCCTGCGGGGCTCCCTCCTCCACGGGTTTCCAGACTCCGGCCTGGTCCCGAAGGCGGTCCAGCACCCGCTGGATGTCTTCCTCTGCCACCTCGATCTTCGGCCGTTGCGCTGTGAAACCACCCAGGCGCTCGAGGTCGATGACGGGCTGAATGTCGAAGGAAATGGAAAAGGTGAGGTCCTCACGTGGCTCGTAGTCCACCTTTTCGACCTGACCCTCGGAGATGGGCTCCAGGGAGTGGGACTGAAGGGCCTCCCGGTATGCCTCTCCGATGACCTTGTCCAGGAGCTCCTGGTCTACGGCTGATCCGAAACGTTGTTCCACCACGTTCGCGGGGATTCTTCCTTTCCGAAAACCGGGGAGCCTGAGTCTCCCGCCCAACTTTTGGATGATCTTGTTTCGTTCGGTCTGAACCGAACCCGCCGGGACGGTCACCGTGAGGCGCCGGCGCCAGGCGTCCTGCTCCTCAAGATCGATCTGGAGGTTAGAAGAATCAGTCGTCATTCCCGACTCGAATGAAGGATGGATGAGCGTGCCGAGTTCCGCCACTTTCGCTCAGACAGCCACAAAATGCCGCTAAAACAAAGATAACATGGGCGCAGGACGCATCAACACAAAGCACGCCCCCCGGGTGGATACCGGGGGGCGTGAACCACCTCCATGGATCCAGACGCCAGGCTCAACCTCCCGCTTGGACGTTCACCACTCTCGTTGACCCGTCGGCGTAACCCAGTACGAGGGAGACAATCTGTCCGGAATCGATGGTTCCCAGGACTCTCCCAACGTCGTCGGGGGTCTGGATGGGATTATCGTTGATGGAGAGGATTTTGGCTCCAGGTCCGATGCCCCGCCGGCTGGCAGGACCCAGCCGGGTGACACCGGTGATGATCACCCCCCCGGGCTCTTCGAATGCGGTCATGGGGAGGAGCTCCATGTCAAGCTCCTGAACGGCGATTCCGAGCTTCTCCTCGGCTGGGGCAGCTTCCGGTTGAGAGACGGGCTCCACCCGGTTATTGAAAGGCGCCTCTCCCAGAAGGACCTGGAAGTTCCTGGGTGAGCCGTCCCGGTAGATTTGTAGGGTCACCCGGTCCTGGGGTCGTTTCTGGGCGATGAGGTTCTGAAGACCGTTGGGGCTGTAGACGATCTGTCCGTCGACAGAATAAAGCACGTCCGACTGCCTCAGGCCCAGGTCCTCGGCTGGGCCCCCTTCAGTAACCCCTTGAATCAACACCCCGGCCACTCCGGGCAGGTTGTAGAGCTCCGAGTCCTCCGGGGAGATGGGTTCGATGGATACCCCCAACCAGGCCCTGCGGACGCGACCGAACTCGATGAGGTCTTCCATGACCCGAGCGGCCAGGTCGATTGGGATTGCGAACCCATAGCCGACGTAGGTGCCACTGGGGGAGAAGATGGCCGAGTTGATGCCCACCACCTGTCCGAGGATGTTCACCATGGGCCCGCCGGAATTCCCACGGTTGATGACGGCGTCGGTCTGGATGTAGTCCTCGATTGCAAAAGCGGCGTTTTCTGCGGTTTCAGGATCCTGCTCGAGTTCGTTCCTTACCAACCTGAGCGGCCGGCCCTTTGCACTGACGATCCCAGCCGTGACCGTGTAGTCGAGGTCGTCCGGACTACCACGGCCAAACCCTGGATTCCCCACGGCAAGGACCCACTCCCCCACCCTGAGCCCCTTGGAGTTGCCAAGGCTCAGGTAGGGAAGGCCCCCCTCGTCGATCTTTACCACCGCCACATCCGTAAACTGGTCCGTTCCCACCAGCTCGGCGATGAAGTAACGGCCATCCGTGAGATGGACCCGAATCTCGTTGGCCCCTTCAACGACGTGGTTGTTGGTCAGGATGTATCCGTCCTCCGAGATGATGAAACCCGATCCCCCACTCTGCACCGGGATCGCCTGCCCCTCTTCTCGGTTTGGGTCTGAGAAGGGCCAGAAACCTTCTGGCCTCTGCATCCCACGGCGAGTGGAGGTAACCTCGATTCGTACCACCGCCGGGGTCACGGATTCGGCGGCATTCGCGAAGGCATCGCTCAAGTCCAGCGCGGGTCGAACGGCTTCTTCGCTGACCTGAGGAACCTGGGTGATGGAGGGCATGGCGTAACTCGGTCCGGTCCAGCCCATAGTCGAGGCCAGGCCGAGGCCTCCCAAAAAGCCCACTGAAATCGTCACGATGACTCGGGCCTTGGCCCTAATGGGGTCAAACATCGATCCACTCCCTGAAGCAGCAACTAGTTGGTGAAACGTCCACCTTCTCGGACTGTGATTATATGTCATGCTGGGCTTCTTGTACCCGGCGATCTCGGGGGAAGATCCGGTTTTCCTCTGGGTCGAAACCCACTGAGAAACCCTCGCCCAACCCTTTCTGATGAGAGAGGGATGGACGGCCGTTGCCCGGCCGTCCATTCCTCTGACCGGCTCGGGAGGGCCTATTTCTCTTCGTCTACGATCTCGTAGTCGGCCTCCACCACCTCTTCCTCACCCTCGGCGTCCTCATCTTCCGCCGCGCCGTCGCTTTCCCCCGCGTCCTCCATGTCGGGCATGCCTTCTTCGGTGGTTCCTGCTTCCGCCGCCTGAGCCTGGTACATCTCCTGGCCGGCGGCGCTGAAGGCCTGCATGAGCTCGTCCCGGGCCTGGTTGATGATGCCGGTGTCGTCGCCCTTGAGGGCCTCTTTGGCCTTCTCCACGGCTTCTTTCAAACGATCCTGCGTGCCCTGTGAGACCTTGTCGCCCCATTCCCCGGAATCCTTCTCCACCTGATACACCAGAGAGTCGAGCTGATTCCGGGCCTCCACCTTGGCCCGCCTCTCCTCGTCCTCGGAGGCGTGGGCCTCAGCGTCCTTCACCATTTTGTCGATCTCGCTGTCCGAGAGCCCGCTGGAAGCCTCGATGCGGATCTTCTGCTCCTTGCCGGTAGCCCTGTCCTTTGCGGATACGTGGAGGATGCCGTTTGCGTCGATGTCGAAAGTGACCTCGATCTGAGGCATTCCTCTTGGTGCAGGCGGAATTCCGGTGAGTTGGAACTTGCCGATGGTCTTGTTGTCCAAGGCCATCTTTCGCTCACCCTGCAGCACGTGGATCTCCACGGTTGTCTGGTTGTCTTCCGCCGTGGAGAACACCTCCGCTTTCTTGGTGGGGATGGTCGTGTTCCGGTCGATAAGGGTGGTCATGACCCCTCCCAGGGTCTCAATGCCCAGGGAGAGGGGGGTGACGTCGAGCAGGAGAACGTCCGTGACCTCCCCGGCCAGAACGCCACCCTGTATGGCTGCACCGACGGCCACGACCTCGTCGGGGTTCACGCCCTTATGGGGATCTTTACCGAAGAACTCCTTGACGATTTCCTGGACCTTGGGCATCCGGGTGGACCCGCCGACCCCGGCGTCTTTGAGGGCCTGCTCCATGGGAGGCACCAGACGTTGCATCTCTTCGTCCACCAGCTGTTCCAGCTTGGAACGGCTCAAGGAGTAGTTCAGGTGTTTGGGGCCTTCTTGAGTGGCTGTGATGAAAGGAAGGTTGATGTCCGTCTGCATGGTTGACGACAACTCCATCTTCGCCTTCTCGGCGGCTTCTTTGAGGCGCTGAAGAGCCATGGGATCCTGAGAGAGATCGATGCCCTGGTCCTTCTTGAACTCCGCCACGAGCCACTCGATGACCCGCTGGTCCAGATCATCTCCACCGAGGTGCGTGTCACCGTTGGTGGATTTCACCTCGAAGACCCCTTCTCCGAGCTCGAGGATGGAGATGTCGTAGGTCCCACCGCCAAGGTCGAAGACGGCGATCTTCTGGTCTTCCTTCCGCTCCAGGCCATAGGCGAGGGAGGCAGCCGTGGGTTCGTTGATGATCCGGAGGACGTCCAGTCCCGCGATTTTTCCTGCGTCCTTTGTTGCCTGACGTTGGGCGTCGTTGAAGTACGCGGGAACCGTAATCACAGCCTGGGTCACGGTCTGACCGAGGTAGTCCTCGGCAGTCTGCCTCATCTTCTGGAGGATCATGGCACTGATCTCCGGGGGAGTGAACGTCTTCCCGGAGTTCTGAAGGTTCACCTGCACCCTGTCCTGGCCGTCAGCGGTGACGTCGTAAGGCACGAGCCTCTTCTCGTGCGTTACCTCCGAGGCTTTCCGCCCCATGAACCTTTTGATTGAAAAGACCGTATTCCTCGGGTTCGTAATGGCCTGGCGTCTGGCCACCTGGCCCACCAAGCGTTCGTTGTCTTTGGTGAACGCCACAACAGATGGTGTGGTTCTCCCCCCTTCCGAGTTGGGGATCACGACGGGTTCACCGCCCTCCATCACTGCCACGACCGAATTGGTGGTTCCCAGGTCGATCCCGATTACCTTGCTCATTGATTCTCCTCGCCGGCTGGCTTCCTTACCGATTCTTGCACCTCCCGGTGGAGGCGCGGATCTCGAAACTGCACCTCGTGAAGCAACGTCCATGCCGAGAATACCTCAGGTGTTTCCGTCTTTCTCCCGCCAGAATGGCGGCTTTTTGCCCTCGGTCCGCCTCTTTGGCAGGTATCCCGACTGGCCCCGCGGGGATGCCCCGTTTATCCTGTTTCTTCCACATCTCTCCCAATGAGGGCCCATGTTCTTCCCTCTTTACGATGACAACCCCACGGAAATCTTCCCCGTGGTCACCCTCCTGATCATGGGAGTCTGCATCGGGCTCTGGGTCCTGTACCAGGGGGCCGGCTTTTCCGAACCGGGCCTCTTGAACTCCGTCTGCACCCTCGGGACGATTCCGGCGGAGATCACGGGAAGGGGCGTGGGGGCGGCTTCCCTCCCCGGGGGAGTTCCGTGCAGAATGGGGGGGCTGACCTGGCCCACCATGATCACCTCCATGTTCCTCCACGGAAGCTGGATGCACATCATCGGCAACCTCTGGTTTCTCTGGATCTTCGGGAACAATGTGGAGGATTCCATGGGCCATGGGCGTTTTCTGGTCTTCTATCTCCTCACCGGCCTGGTGGCCAGCGGGGGCCACATCGCTTCCGATCCCGGTTCCCCGATTCCCATGGTTGGAGCCTCCGGCGCCATCAGCGCCATCATGGGAGCCTACTTGGTCCTCTACCCCCGGGCCCGGGTTCACACCCTCTTCATCATCATCATCTTCTTCAAGGTGTTCCCGCTCCCAGCGTGGTTCTTCCTTCTCTACTGGTTCCTGATTCAGGTCGCTTCCTCCAGCATTCAGCTCCCGGGAGGTGGGGGGGGCGTCGCCTTCTGGGCCCATATCGGAGGCTTCCTGGCGGGTGTGTTGTTGGTGAAGCTCTTTCAGAACAGGGTGCTGGTGACGGCAAAACGATCCCGGGTCAGGGTGAGCAGAGGAGATCTCAAAGGGGGAGGGTGGTGGTAAGCAGGACGGCCTCCGATCATATTGGATCGGCTTTCCGGGCCGGTCCAGCGATCCGGTCATTCCCAGCTCCAGCACACACGAACTCTGAGTAGGAGACGGCCTGAAATGAAGCGACCCTCTCTTCCCTATGTCGCTCTATGGGCGGTTGCAGCCATCCTGCTGGGTGCGGGGGCCCTGGCCGGTTCCCTCGGAAACTCTCCTGAGACCGTCGGGTCCGTGGCCGACAGGGGGTCCTTTGTGACGTCCCCGGGAGAGGTCGAAGCGCCTTCCCAGGAAAGGGTACCGACCAGTCTCAGAGCACAGGGTGAGGGGGGCCTCAATACTCCTCTCCTCCCACGGCTTCGCTCATTGTTCGGAATGATCCTCCTGGGTCTCATCGCCTGGGCATTCTCCATTGATCGATCCAACCTGGCCTGGCGAGTGATCCTCTGGGGGATAGGACTCCAGCTGATCTTTGCCGCCTTCATCCTCAAGACGCCCCTGGGTGCGGGAATCTTCGATTGGCTCAACACCGTGGTGGTGTCCTTGTTGGGATTCACCGTCGAGGGCGCCCGTTTCATCTTCGGCGATCTGGTCTACAACAACGTGCCCATAGGTTTGGGAGAAGCCGGTAGCAACGCCCCTATCCAGGAGGTTCCCGGGCAGGTAGCTCGAACCGGGGCGTCTTTCGCCTTCAACGTTCTTCCCACCATCATCTTTTTTTCCTCCCTCATGACGGTTCTGTACCACATAGGAGTAATGCAGTGGGTCGTGAAGGGTGTCGCCTGGGTGATGCAGAAGACCCTGCACACCTCCGGGGCGGAGACCCTCTCGGCTGCTGGGAATATCTTTGTGGGTCAGACGGAAGCCCCCCTCCTCATCAAACCCTTTTTTGAAAAGATGACCATGTCGGAGCTCCACGCCGTCATGACCGGAGGGTTCGCGACGGTGGCCGGAGGTGTCCTGGCAGCTTATGTGGGGATGTTGATGGCCTACTTCCCGGACATCGCCGGGCATTTGATCGCAGCCTCGGTCATGTCGGCTCCCGCAGCCCTGGTGATGGCCAAGCTCCTGTATCCGGAGGATGGAGAGCCGGTCACCAAGGGGAGGCTGGGGATCGAGTTGGAAAAGCCCGACGTCAACGTCATCGACGCGGCGGCCCGGGGGGCTGGAGAGGGATTGGGCCTGGCGTTGAACGTCGGCGCCATGCTCCTGGCTTTCCTAGCCCTCATTGCCATGGCCAATGCTCTTCTTGGATGGGGGGGCGGCCTGGTCGGGCTCGAGGACCTCTCCTTCCAACGGCTCTTGGGTTGGATCCTGGCCCCCCTGGCCTGGTTCATGGGAGTGCCATGGGTGGATGCCGTGACGGTGGGCTCCCTCCTGGGGATCAAGACGATCGTCAACGAGTTCGTGGCCTACCTTGAGCTCTCCACCCTCCTTCAACAGGCACAGACTCTTCAACCCCGCTCCGTCATCATCTCCATCTATGCGTTGTCCGGTTTCGCAAACTTCTCTTCCATCGCGATTCAGCTCGGTGGGATCGGTGGACTCGCGCCCTCCCGGCGGCATGACCTGTCCCGGGTCGGTCTCCGGGCCATGGTCGCCGGTTCTCTGGCGGCTTTCATGACGGCCACCGTGGCCGGGATGCTCCTTTGAGCGGTCCCGGGTCGAGCGGTCCCCAGTTGAGCGGTTCTCCTTTTCCGATGGAAGCTGCGGTGATGGCCGTCCGTGAAAGGATTCCAGAGAACCCTGAGGTCCTCCTGGTTCTGGGGTCTGGTCTGAGCGGGTTGGCAGAAGCGGTCACCGATGGGGTGTCCATACCCTTCCAAGACATCCCGGGGTTTCCGGATCCGGGTGTGGTGGGCCATGCGGGGCGTCTAGTCTACGGCCGAGTGGAAGGAAAGACGGTCCTCTGCCAGGCCGGGCGCTTCCATTTCTATGAAGGCCACGATCCTGATGTGATCGTTGCCCCCGTGAGGATGGCTGCCCGCCTGGGGGCTCGGACGGTGATTCTCACCAATGCCGCGGGGACCGTTTCCCCGGAGCTGGAGCCCGGGTCCATCCTTCTCCTGGACGACCACATCAACCTGATGGCCCGGAGCCCTCTCAGTGGACCTGTGGCCGGCGGTGAGGAACGGTTTCCGGAGATGAGTGCCCCCTACGACTCCAAGCTCCAGGGGCTG
>JBDHGR010000446.1:0-6436 GCA_039589815.1 Gemmatimonadota bacterium
GGATCGCCTCATCGATCCGACCAGCCCGAGCCGCATCCTCCACATCAGCCAGGACTCTCTTCGCGCTCTTGTGGGCGAGCCAAAGGGTCCAGGCCTTCGCGATCATCACACCCAACGCAATCAAAGAACAGAGGACGAGGGGGTACATCATGGCCCCGCCGTCGGCGAAGAGTGTAAGCAGTTCGTATTGCGAGCCGCCCAAGAGGAACTCCTTTTTTTCCAACGCCCTACATGTAGGACATTTGTCTCCGAAATAGACCGCGCCAATCTAGGGATTGGCCCGGGATCGTGTCAACGCACGGAGAGTCGTTTCCGAGCCTCCTAGTTACCCCCTCAGAGCACACCCATGAGGATCTCCCGGAGTCGGGGTTCGTCCACCCCAACCTCGATACTCCCGCCTTTTGCCACCGAGATCCGGGCTGTCTCCTCACTCACCACCACCACCACTGCGTCCGTCTCCTCACTGAGACCCAGGGCCGCCCTGTGTCGCGTCCCTAGGGATTTGTCCCGGACAGGAAGCTGAGTCAATGGGAGAATGGCCCCTGCAGTGACGATGTTCCCACCGTTAATGATAACGGCTCCGTCGTGAAGAGGGGTGTATGGAGTGAAAATAGTCTTGAGCATCTCAGCGGAAACCGGCGCACCCACAGGGCTCCCTGTCTCGGCGTACTCTTCCAGACCAACCTCCCTTTGAATGGCCACGATGGCACCACGCTTCAATCGCGCCAGCTCCGTAATGGCCTCCAACAGCTCATCCGCCTCCTGGCTCTCCTCCATGCTCCGGAGATACCCTATGAACCGGCTTTGACCGAGCCGTGCCAAGCCCGATCTGAGCTCTGGCTGAAATACCACCAGGGCGGCAATGGCACCGTACTGAAAGAAGGCCTCCAGGAGATACCGGATCAGGGTGAAGTCCAGGATCAGCGCCACGAAATATGCGCCCACCAGGAGAAGGGCCCCCAGCAGCATCTGCATGGCCCGGGTGCGTTGGATCAGAAGTAGGAGCCGATAAAAGAGGACCGCTACAATGAGGATCTCGATGAGATCCCCCCATCCTGGTCGTAAGAACTGCAGCTGGTCCCAAACCCGACTCATGACCTCAGCGTCCTATTCGTCATCCCTTAGGCATCCATCCCTTCGGCGCCCCTTCCTTCGGCATCCCTTCCTTCGGCGCCCCTTCCTTCGGCGCCCCTTCCTTCGGCATCCCTTCCCTCGGCATTCCTTCCTTCGGCATTCAAGATGGCCTGAGCTACAGTAAGTGCCTGGACGATGGGGGCGGGGTCGTGGACCCGAAAGAGCTTGGCCCCGTTTCGGTATGCGAGAACGCAGGCGGCGAGGGTACCCGGGAGTCGGTCAGCCGGGGGAACGTCCGTGACCTCCCCGAGGAAGCTCTTCCTGCTGGGTCCCACCAAAATGGGGCAACCCAGGACTTCGAGAGAGGCCAGTTCCCTGAGAAGTTCCAGACTCTGAGCCCCCGTCTTGGCGAACCCGATCCCGGGATCGACCACGATGTTCTCTTTCCGGATTCCCGCACCAAGCGCGAGGGAGAGGGACTCTCCCAACTCGCCCGCGACCTCTGCCGCCACGTCCTCGTACTCTGCCAAACCTCTCATGGTAGCAGGCGTACCCCTCATGTGGGAGATGACCAACCCCGCCTCTGCTTCCGCTACCACCGTGGCCATCTCCGGATCGTGCTTCAGCCCCGACACATCATTCACGATTTGAGCACCGGACTTCAGGGCTCCCCTGGCCACATGAGCGTTTCGTGTGTCGATGGACAGAGGTCCGAGGCCAGCATCCGATGCTTGTCGAATGAACGGGAGGACCCTCCCCAACTCCTCATCTACCGATACCGGTTCGGCACCAGGACGGGTGGACTCGCCCCCGACATCCAGGATTCGAGCGCCTTCCTCAGAGAACCGGCGAGCGCGAGCCATCGCTGTCTCCGGGGATGCCAGCTCCCCACCGTCAGAGAAGGAGTCCGGCGTCAGATTCAGGATTGCCATCACCACCGGGGGCTGAAGATCAACCACCCCATTGGAGATGGACCATCCCGAGATGGAACCTTCCGGAAGGACACGGGGACCGGGAGCCTGTGGCGTCCCGGTCCCCGCGGTGATCCCCGGCTGGCCAGCCGATGAGGTCATCAGGGTGCCCTGTCCTGCTCGCTCCCCTCGAGGAGGAGCTCCTCTTGCCCGTCAGGACCGGGGGTCGTCACAGGCTCCGACTCCGTGGGTTCCCCCTGAAGGGCCTCCGGCCCCTCACCGGACGAATCCGGCGCGTATGACTCTTCCTCTGGATCGTCTTTCCTGTCCAGGGCGTGGGCGAGTGGGGAGACTACTGCCTCAGAAGGTCGATCCTCGTCCAAGTCCTCTCCAGGGGGTAGGCCCTTCGGCTCCGCCAGCGGTGCTCCATTCGAAGGAGCCCCGGGGATGACGAGCTTCTCGAGGGCTGGAAGAGGCTTTCCGTCCGCCAAGAGCTGGATCTCGTCGTGATCAAGGGTCTCACGCTCCAGCAAAGCCTCGGCCACCCGCTCCATGAGGTCTTCTTCGTTTTCCAGGACCCCCCGTGCCCGTTCGTGGGCCTCATCCAGAATCCGTTTGATCTCGGTATCGACCTGTCTGGCCGTGTGCTCCGAGACAATGCGACGGTGTCCGATCTCGCGACCGAGGAAGACCTCATGCTCCGCCTCTCCAACCGACATGAGACCGATGACATCCGACATACCGAATTGGGTCACCATTCTGCGGGCCATGGAGGTTGCCCGGTCGATATCATTCCCGGCGCCGGTGGTGATCCGCTCCAGCCCGAAAACCATTTCCTCGGCGACCCGGCCCCCAAACAGCATGGTGAGTTGGCCCTCCAACCACTCCTTGGTGTAGGTGTGCCGGTCTTCTTCCGGAAGAGATGCGGTGATACCGAGGGCCCGGCCACGGGGCACGATGGTCACCTTGTGGACCGGATCCAACCCTGGGATCCTCAGGCCCATGACCACGTGGCCCGCCTCGTGGTAGGCAGTGAGCTTCCGTTCGTTCTCGGTGAGGACCATGCTCTTGCGCTCGGCACCCAGCATGACCTTATCCTTGGCCTGCTCAAAATGGTCCATGAGCACCCGGTCGGCTTCATCCCTGGCCGCCAGGAGGGCTGCCTCATTGCAGATGTTCTCGAGGTCGGCACCACTCAGCCCCGGGGTACCCTTTGCGATGATACCCAGGTTCACGTCATCACCCAGGGGTAGCTTTTTCGCGTGAACCCGCAGGATGCCCTCCCGTCCCTTCACGTCAGGGAGGTCCACCACGACCTGCCGATCAAACCGCCCAGGCCTTAGAAGGGCCGGATCCAGGACGTCGGGCCTGTTGGTGGCCGCGAGAAGGATGACACCTTCGTTGGTCTCGAACCCATCCATCTCTACCAGGAGGGCATTCAGGGTTTGCTCCCGCTCGTCATGGCCCCCGCCTAGCCCGGCGCCCCGGTGCCGTCCGACTGCGTCGATCTCGTCCACGAAGATGATACAGGGAGCATGGGCCTTTCCCTGATCGAAGAGATCCCGGACACGGGAAGCACCTACCCCCACAAACATCTCGACGAAGTCCGAGCCGGACATTTGGAAGAACGGCCGCCCGGCTTCACCCGCCACGGCCCGAGCCAGGAGGGTTTTTCCTGTTCCTGGCGGGCCAACGAGGAGGACGCCCTTCGGCAGCCGGCCACCCAGTCGGGAGAACCTCTGAGGATCCTTCAGGAACTCGATAATCTCCTCGAGCTCGACTTTCGCTTCGTCGGCCCCTGCTACATCAGCGAAGGTCACCTGAGGCTTGTCCGGCGATATGAGCTTGGCTTTCGAGCGTCCAAACTGGAAGGCCTTGTTCCCACCACCCTGCATGGTTCTGAAGATCCAGATCCAGAAAGCGATGAAGAGAAGCCATGGAAGGATCGAGATGAGGACGGTTCCCAGCCCCTGGCGGTCAGGCTCGGCACTGATGATGACCCCTTGTTCCTCCATCCGGGCCAGTAAGGACTCCTGGATCTCCCCAGGAAGCATGGTCCGGAACCTTACAACCGCCTCGCCTTCACGAGGAACGGGCGCGCGGAGCTCACCCTCCACCCGGTTACCCTGCACGACGACAACGGAATCGACGTTCGAGGCGTCCAACTGCTCCCTGAAGTCGGAATAGGAAAACTCCGACAACCGCTCCTCCTGGCCCTTGAACTTGACATGCGTGAGAACCGGTTGTTCCCCGGCTCGTTCTTTTGAGGTTCGCGATCAGCCATTCCGTTTCCTTTTCCGCCCGCCCCTAACAGGGCAGGTTCCTTACCCTACAGACCCCCACACTTCAGACCCCCGCTCTACAGAGTCCAATACACCGGAGTCCGACAGTTCAGACTCCCACACTTCAGGCTCCCGCTCTACAGACTCCCGATGAACGGGAGGTGGCGAAACTCTTCGCCATAGTCGAGGCCATAGCCCACCAGAAACTCCAGCGGCGCCTCGAAACCGACCCACCGCGGCTCCCTGTCCAGGGTGGCCACGCCCTTATGCAGAAGGGCGCATACCTCCAGGCTCCTGGGGCCCCTTCCTTCCAGAAGAGGGATCAGCCGGTTCATGGTGGTCCCACTGTCGATGATGTCCTCCACAAGGATAACACTTCGGCCCTCGACAGAGGCCTCTGGATCATAGAGAAGATTCACCTGTCCGCTGGTCTTCGTGTCGTTCCCATAACTGGAGGCCACCAGGAAATCCACCTGGAGGGGGTGTTGGATCTGGCGTACCAGATCGGCCAGAAAGATGAACGACCCCTTCAAGAGACCCAGGACGAGGATCTGATCCTCCGGGCCGTACGCCTGTGAGATATCCCCGGCCATCTCGGTGACACGTCGTCCAATCTCTTCAGCGGTGTAGACCATCCGGGAAAGCTGGCGGCCAGTTTGTTCCGTATGAAGCTCAGTCTTAGTCGACATTCCGAATCCCGAAAAAGAGTACCCCGGACCTGGAGCGGGCCTGGATAAGGGCCGACGAGGCCAATCCCACCACCCAGAGAATCCTCCCGTCTGCATCCAGGAGCAGCGGAGTCCGACCCCGTTCCTCCGAAGGAGTCCTCGCCTCACCAAAGAGTTTCTTCAACTTCTTGGTGCCATACGGAAGCTGGATCCTATCGCCCGGCCCCCAACCCCTCACCGTGAGGGGAAAAACCACTTCTGAGATCGGTATGGCCACCGTTTCAGGGTATCCGTCCGGCCTTTGGGGGCCCCAGGAGGCTTGGAAGCCCTGTCCACCCAGGGTGAAGTCCCCCCTCCCGGCGGTGGGCCCGCAGAGAAGAGGGGCTTCGTCCTGATTTGTCTCGCCGTGCCCCCCGCTGGGCCCCCCGCTGGGCCCCCCGCTGGGCCCCTCGCTGGGCACCTCGCTGGGCACCCCGCTGGGCACCCCGCGCCGCCCCTCGCCGTGGCCCGGGCCTTCCCCGGCCTTCCTGAGTCGAAATCGGTCGAAATCGCGGGCGAGACGGGCGCCTCCGGGGAGGCTCAAAGACCGCCCGCTGGCGCCGGTTCTAGTAAACTCCACAGCGGCCCGGGTTCCTACCTCGTCCAACTCGATTCCATGCCGTCCGAGAATCTCCCTCAGGAGCCTTGCTCGTACCGCCGGATGATAGGCAAGGAGGCCCGAACGGACAATTAAAACGGCACTGTCTTCCTCCAGCAGAACCCCATCGAGAAGTTGCGGAAAGAGACTTTCCCAAGCTTCTTCATTCTCCCGTGCCAATCTGGCCAACCGCCGGAGGGATTCCTTGATCCGCGGTGCGGGTCCTTCCTGGAGGTGTGGGAGGACCCGGTGGCGCAGCAGATTCCTCGTGTTCGCCAACTCCCTGTTTGAGGGATCCTGGAGGAATCTGATTCCATTGTTCCGGGCATATTCGAGGATCTCTTCCCGAGCGAAGGAGAGGAGGGGACGGTATACGCCCGGGCTCCGCACCTTTGGGATTCCCGCCAACCCTCGGAGGCCCGTGCCTCGAAAAACCCTGAAGAGGACGGTCTCTGCCTGGTCGTCCCCTTGGTGCGCCGTAAGGACCCAGGAGGCCGCCTCCCGATCCTTCATCTGAAAGAGGAACCCGTACCGTCGCTCCCGGGCCTCTTCCTCCGAGGTCGGAGGACGCTCGGCTTCTCCGGCACGAAAGGGGACCTGCCAGGCCTGGCACAATCCCCTGACCCAGAGCAGGTCGTCGCGACTTCCGGGCCTCATCCGGTGATCGAAATGGGCTGCAAGGATCTGATAGGCCTGAAGGCCTGGGGTGAAACGGAAGAGGTGGAGGAGGACCGTGGAATCCACTCCGCCCGATAGAGCCAACACGATCCTGTCGCCAGGAGCCAAGGTGCCGTCCTCCTCCAGGAGTCTGACGAACCCCGTGCCGAGATCAACGTCCCCACCGGAGGAGAGGGAAGGAGGCCG
>JBDHGR010000447.1:0-6714 GCA_039589815.1 Gemmatimonadota bacterium
TGCCCAGGAGAACGCGCTTTACAGCAGCCTCCTCAACCAACTCTCCACACCCGAGGAGCCGGGCCTGCGCCGAATGCAGTTCCGGGACGACGCCGACCGATTCGGCCTTGGGCAGATCGCACTCAGCTTGGTCGGGTTCGCCACGTCCTTCGGTGACCTCGACAACGACGGCCGACTCGACCTCTTCGTCGTGAACGGAAGCACCCTGCAGATGGACGACCGGCCGGAGCTCCTGGTCCCCCAGGCCGACCAGATATTCTGGAACGGCGGTCGCCAGCGGGGCTTCTTCGAGATCGGCCCGGTCGTTGGCTCCTACTTCCGGCAGGAGCTGGTGGGACGGGGTGGAGCCTTGGCCGACTATGACCGCGATGGCGACCTGGACCTGGCGATCGTCAGCCACGGTGAGGGGGCCGTATTGCTCCGCAACGATCCCCCCCTCAACCACTGGCTTCAACTCGAACTGGAGGGCACGGCCAGCAACCGATATGGGATGGGCGCCATGGTGACGGTCTTCGCGGACACGGTCAGGTGGAGGCAGTTCACCGGCGCGCAGTCGAGCTACCTCTCCCAGCATGAACCGGCGCTCCACTTCGGGCTCCGCGACCATCGGGTCGTCGATTCGGTGGTCGTGCGATGGCCGTCAGGTGCCCGTGAGCAGTGGAGTGAGCTGGCGGCGGACCACCGGTTCTTGCTGGTCGAGGGCGATCCCGCTTTCCGGTTCTTGACTGCGATCCCTTCCGATTCCCGAGCGCGAACAGCCGCCTTTTGGACGACGTACCGTGGTGCAACACAGGCAAGACTGGCCGGCGACCTCGTCTATGCCAAGGCCGGATACGAAGCGGCCCTCGCCCTCCACCCGGACCACGAGGACGGGTACTACTACCTCGGTCAGGCGTCCCTGGACCTCGGTGACTTCGCCGGAGCGGAGCGAGCCTGGAGGACCCTCGTGGAACGGGCACCGTCCAACGGCCGAGCCCACGCCGAGCTGGGTCGACTGTACCTGTGCACCGAGCCCGGGGCACCGACCGACGCCAGGCGGGCCTGGGAGGAATTCAATGCGGCGCACACCATCTATCCCGAACAGATCGGCAGCCTCGTTGATCTTGCACTCGCCGAGATCGTGCTGGGCGACCGCATCCAAGCCCGCGAACGCCTGGCGGAGGTGTTGAACACCGACCGGGCCAACGTTCCGGCTCTCTACCTGCTGGGGTACTTGGCCTTCGTGGAAGAAGACGATGACGAGGCCCGACGCCTCTTCGCCCTGGCAACCGGCGGAGTCTCGACGCCCGTCCCCGGGCCGGCCGAGGCCTCCGCTGAGGGGGATACGCGTGGGTCAGGCCCGATGACCGCCACCCGGCGGCGTTGCGGGTCTCTTCGCGAGGCTTGGGAGGACGCCGCGTCAGGAAGGAGTGGAGGAATGGCCCAAAGCTATGCCGCGTTCTCGGAGCGCCTCCAGATCCCGGAGGGGGGCTCGTGAAGGGCAGGGGAGGGCGGTCCCGTCGTTCGGCCACGGTCGGAGTGGGCCTTCTCCTGGTAGCTTGCGGAGACCACGGTCCATCTGCCGATTCGGCGGAGGTCGTGCGGGTTCGGACGCAGGGACTGGTTGCTCTCCAACAAGACCGCCTCGACTATGCGCAGGACCGGTTCGAGGCCCTGGTGGCCATGACGCCAGGCGAGGCCACCGGCTATGCCTACCTGGGCCTGGTCGCGCTTCGGAGGGGTGATCTCGCCCTCGCCGAGGACCGCATCCGGGAGGGCCTGGAGAGGAACGACCGGGATCCCGACGTCCACCTCATGCTCGCAGCAGTGCTCGCCGAAGGAGGCGACGATCTGACGGCCAGAGCGGTGTTGGGAGATGCTCTGACCTTCGATCCGGCGCACCTGGGGTCTCTTTGGGCTCTCGCCGAGTTGGACCGCGGCGCCACCGGAGGGATCGAGCTCGAACGCCGGATCGAGAGCCTAGCGAACCTCGTTGAGGCTGCCCCGGCAAATCTCGCAGCGCGGTTCGCCCTGGCAACCTCCCTCGTCGTGGCTGACCGGACCGACCGGGCAGCCGGTGCTCTCGAGGGCCTGCGTCAGCAGCTCCCTGCTTTCCCGGTCCGAATAACAGAAGCTTTCGACGAGGCCCTCGTGCTGCTTCGGGGCGGAGATGCGCCGGGCGCCGCCTCGCCCCTCGATGAGTTTGGAGACTTTTTTGTGGCGTCGGGGGCCTACCAGTCTAGCTACGGCGAACTGAGAGGTCCGGAGCGTGCCATGGTCGGCAACGTGGACCTCACCTTCAGCCACGAGTTTTCCCTGGCGGTGCTGGAGCCGGAAGCCGTCCTCACGGCCCTCGAGTTCGTGGACGGAAGCGCCATCGCGGGACTGGCGGCGCACCCCCTCCGGGGGGCTATCGCCGCGGTCGCCTTGGCCGACGTCGATGGGGATGGGGACACGGACCTCGTCTCCGGTGCCGCCGACGGATCGGGGGGAGCATTGCACCGCGTCGACCTGGGGACCTTCGTTGACGCCTCGTTGGGCTCCGGTCTCGACCCCGCGCTGCCCACGGAGGCCATTGCGCCGGCCGACTTCGACAGGCCGTCCTCTGGGCTGACCTTGACCACGATGGAGACCTCGACCTCGTCGACGGGGGGGAGCTTGGGATGCGAGTCCAGCGCAACAACGGGGAGGGGTCGTTCACCGAGGTTTCGACGGTCTGGGGGATCACCGCGCCAGGCGGCGTCGGGAGCTTCTCCTTCGGTGACATCGACGACGACGGGGACCTCGATCTCCTGGCCACCGGCCGCGATGGTGAAATCCTGCTTTTCGACAACCTCCGAGGGGGTAGCTTCGCGGAAGTAGCTGCCGAACGGGGGCTCGGTGGGGCGAGCGGTGTCAACGCGCTTGCCGTCACCGACTTCGACGGCGACGGGGCGCTGGACCTTCTAGTGGGCTCCGATACCGGGACACGGATCTGGCCCAACCGAGGAGACGGCACGTTCGGATCCCCAGCCTGGAACGGGGCCCCGGCCGAGGTCCTCGAAGTGTTGGACTTCGACAATGACGGCAGAATGGACGTGCTGTCGTCGGGTGCTGGCGACGCGGTAGTCGCGCGTAATGAAGGAGGTTTCGAGTTCGCGGACTTTTCGGACAAGCTGCCGAGCGGACTGGCGCCTTTTGCCGCAGCCCAGGCCTTCGATTACAACGAAGACAACGACGCGGATCTCTTCGTGACCCGTAGGGAGGGCGGAATGGCGCTCCTCCGTAACGACGGAGGGAACGCCAACCACTACCTGAGGATCGAGCTGGAGGGACTGGCCGCAGGAAGCGGGAGGAATAACCGGGACGGGATCGGCTCCCGCGTAGAGATCACATCAGGTGAGCTCTTCCAGGTCCACGTCGTCGCCGGACCGACCATGACCGTCGGGTTGGGCTCTCACCGGAAGGCTGATGTGATCCGGATCGAGTGGACCAACGGTGTTCCCCAGGACATCTACTTCCCGGGCACGGATCAAGACCTGGAAGAGCAGGTGCTAAAGGGCTCTTGTCCGATGCTCTTCACGTGGAACGGCGAGCGCTTCGAGTTTCAGAAGGACGTCATGTGGAAGAGCGCACTGGGGATGCCCATGGGCATCCAAGGGAACCAGGGGACCAGGAGCTACGGTCCGGCCCCGGCCTCGCACGAGTACGTCAGGATACCGGGAGACCAGCTCGTGGCGCGTGAAGGGCGTTACGAACTCCGGGTCACCGAGGAGCTGTGGGAAACGATCTACATGGACGAGGTTGAGCTCCTGGCGGTGGACCACCCTGCCGGCTCCGACGTCTTCGTGGATGAGCGCTTCGTGCCCTCGAACCTTCCGGTCGATTTCGAGCCCATCCTCGTCCATGACGCCGCGCCCCCCCGGGCAGCCGTCGACGGCCACGGAAACGACGTGCTCGGCGCGCTGCTCCAGCGGGACCACGTCTACGTCTCGGGGTTGCTTCCGGGCCGTTTCCAGGGTGTCGCGGAGCCCCACGAGATCGTCATGGACCTCGGCGAAGCGGCAGCCGAAGCTGAACAGCTCCGTCTCTTCCTGACGGGTTGGGTTTTTCCGGCCGACGCCAGCCTCAACGTGGCCATGGCCCAGTCGGATGCGTACCGCATGCAGTCGCCGGTACTCGAGGTCCCGGATGGGCGAGGCGGGTGGTCGAGGGTTCTTGACGACGTGAGCTTTCCGTCCGGCAAGGACAAGACGATCGTCCTCGATCTCTCGGGGCGCCTCCGGCGGGACGACCCACGGGTGCGGGTGTGGACGAATATGGTGGTCCACTGGGATTGGGCCTTCGTTTCCACGGGACCGGCGGACGGCGAGTTGGTCGTGGGAACGCTGGAGCCCGTCGATGCCGAGCTCGTCTATCGGGGCTTCAGCCATCCGTTCCGAAAGGGTGGTCGTTACGGGCCGCACTGGTTCGATTACGACTCCGTGACCGCGGGTCCGGGTTGGCGTGACCTGATTGGCAGTTACACCCGCTACGGGGATGTGCAGCCGCTCCTCACCGACGCGGACGACAGGTACATCATCATGAATTCGGGCGACGAGGTGCGGATGAGTTTCGACGCAACGAAGCTGCCGGCCCTACCCCGAGGTTGGGTTCGTGACTTCGTGATCTACACGGTCGGCTGGGTGAAGGACGGCGACCTGAACACGGCTAGAGGCAAAACGGTGGAGCCTCTGCCCTTCCATGGTATGACGCGCTATCCCTACGGCGACGACGAATCCTATCCGGCGGGCCCCTCCCACCGCCGATACCTGGCCGAGTACAATACCCGTCGTGTCGGCCCCGACCGCCGTTGAGCGTGTCCGAGACAGCGCCCGGGAGGGCAACACGGAGCGGCTGGATCCCCATATACTCTTTACCGGTGGGCCTGCTCGAAAGGGCGCCCCGCCGTAGCTCCCGGACGCGTCCTGACGCCCGGAGCGTCGGGCGACACGAAACCACCACAGGAGTATGATCCGGATGAAACTGGAAGGAAAAGTTGCACTGATCACTGGCGGGAACTCGGGCATAGGGAGGGCTACCGCCGCCCTCCTGGCAAGGGAGGGGGCAAGCGTCGTACTCACCGGACGCAACCGGGAGCGGGGCGAGGAGGTCGCACAGGCCATCAACGAAGATGGCGGTATCGCGATGTTCATCCCCTCCGACGTGCGGGTAGCGAAAGAGTGCCGGCAGGCCGTCGAGGAGACGCTGGAGCGGTTCGGTCGAATTGATGTCCTCTTCAACAATGCAGGTGTCTTGTACGCGAAGACGGTGCCGGATTGCACCGAGGAGGAGTGGGACGAAACGATCGATTCCAGCCTGAAAGGCGCCTTCCTGATGTCGAAATATGCACTCCCCTCCATGATCGACCGGGGCAGCGGATCGATCATTCACACCAGCTCGGGGTGGGGGATCCTGGGCGGCGAGCGGGCGGCGGCATATTGCGCAGCCAAGGGCGGCCTCGTCGTCATGACCAAGGCCATGGCCATCGATCATGGCCCCGACGGGATCCGCGTCAACTGCGTTTGCCCTGGTGACGTCGACACGCCTATGCTACCCGACGATGCGGAGAAGCGAGGTATGTCTTGGGAGGATTACATGGCCAGCGCATCGGATCGTCCCCTCGGCCGGGTCGGCACCGCCGAGGAGATCGCTCGTGCGGTCCTTTTCCTGGCATCCGACGACTCCTCTTTTATTACCGGCGAGGCGCTTGTTGTGGATGGCGGGGGGATCGCCGGGTAGGAGCAGACAGTCGACTTCAACTATCCACGAACGCTGGCCTTCCGTTTCTGCCACCAGTATATGGGAAGACCGGCCACCATCAGGACAAATCCCCAGAAAACGGTGGCACTGCCTGTGCCTGATATGGCCCAGAGGGAGTAGAGAAGGGCCAGGACGGCGATCACGGAGGCTCCTACAAGCCTCTCTCCCCTGAAATCCTCCCGTTCCCTAACGAAGATGACCAACTCGGCCAGGGCGGAGAATACATAAGGGATGAGGGTGCTTAGCGTGGCGAGGAGGATGATGAAGGTGAACTGCTCCACCAGGCTCGCCGTGAAATTCAGAGCCATAAGGCCGGTGACGAGGAGGCTGGAGATGACAATCCCGGCAACCGGCGTTCCCCGCCGTGACATCTTCCCAAACACCGATGGGAATAGGCCGTCCCGGGCGGCTGCCATGGCCCACTGACCCTGCAGAAGAACCCATCCGTTCAGGGCCCCAAAGGCCGAGATGGCGGCTCCTGCGGCGATGAGAGAGCCAGCCCAAGATCCCCAGATCGCCTGACCTGCCTCAGCGAAGGGCGCCGTGGAGTTGGCGAGTTCGGCGGCGGGCAGGATTCCCATGACCCCCACCGTGGCGAGGAGGTAGATCACTGCGGCCGCGAGGGTCCCAATGATCGTGGCCCTTGGAATGGTCCGGGCCGGATCTTTCACTGAATCGGCGGGGATGGTGGCGGACTCCAGTCCGGTGAACGCCCATAGGGTGAGAGCTGCCGTGGCTGTTATGGCACTGAAGGGAGTTTCACCACTGGGGTTGAACGGTCGGAAGTGCCCGGGATCCAGGTAGAGGAGGCCGAAGGTGCCGATGGCGATGAGGGGAAGGAGTTTGAGGACCGTAGTGACCACCTGCACGATACCGGCCTCTCTCACACCAACAGAGCTCACACCGGTCAAGAACCAGATGGCGGCGAGGGCGGATAAGGCGCCCACCGCCGGG
>JBDHGR010000448.1:0-4189 GCA_039589815.1 Gemmatimonadota bacterium
AATTCGACTCCGACGGGGACGGAGCCAGCGACAGGGTTCACGTGGCTGTGGTCCGGCCCCGCCAGACCGAGACGGAAGGGCTCAAGGTTCCGGTGATCTACGAGTCCAGCCCCTACTTCGCGGGAACCTCGGGAGCCCGGCAGTTCCTATGGAATGTGCGGCAGGAGGTAGGGGCTCAACCGCCGAGGCGGGAGCACCAACCTCCGCCAAATCCCCGGATCGAGCCTGGAATCCGGAATTCCCAAGTAGACACCTGGGTGCCTCGGGGATTCGCAGTCGTGCACTCGGAAGCCCCCGGCACCGGGCTTTCCCAGGGGTGCCCCACGGTGGGAGGCCCCCCCGAGGCTTTGGCTCCCAAGGCCGTCATCGACTGGCTGAACGGTCGGGCGAAAGGTTTCACTTCCGTGGACGGTATTGAGGAGGTTTTGGCGGACTGGTCTACGGGAAAGGTCGGGATGACGGGAACCTCCTACAACGGGACTATCCCCTACGCTGCCGCCACCACGGGAGTGGAGGGGCTGGAGGCCATCATTCCCATCGCACCGAACACCTCCTACTACCGCTACTACCGCTCCCACGGATTGGTCCGGCACCCCGGTGGGTGGCTGGGGGAGGACATCGACTTCCTCTACGACTTCATCAACAGCGGAGACCCCGACCGGCGCCCCTGGTGCGATGCCAACATTCGCGACGGGGAGATGGCATCCGGAATGGACCGGGTCACAGGAGACTACAACGATTTCTGGGCCGGTAGGGATTTCCTGAACGACGTGGACGGGGTGAAGGCCGCTACCCTCATGGCCCACGCCTTCAACGACTGGAACGTGGTGCCGGAACACAGCTTCCGGGTTTCCCAGGCCCTCAAGGCCAACGGTGTCCCAGTGCAGATCTTTTACCACCAGGGCGGCCATGGTGGCGCTCCGCCCCTGGATCTCATGAACCGTTGGTTCACCCGGTACCTCTATGGAGTCCAAAACGGCGTGGAAAACGATCCGAAGGCATGGATCGTTCGGGAGGGGGCCGAGCGAACCGATCCGACGCCTTATCCCGACTACCCCCACCCCGAAGCCGCCCACGTTCGACTCCACCCCATGGCCGGGGGTGTCCAGACTGGGGCCCTGAGTTTCACTCCCCGCCCCCCGCAGGGGACCGAGACGTTGGTAGACAACTTCTCCTTCAGCGGCACCCAACTGGCCCGGGCGGAATGGACCAACCACCGATTGCTATTCGCGGCGCCGGAGCTCTCGGAAGCCGTTCATGTATCGGGGATGGCGCGGGTCACGATCCGGCTGGCGTCCAGCAAACCTGCGGCGAATCTATCGGTCTGGCTGGTTTCGCTGCCTTGGACGGAGACCCGGACCCGGGGGGGCGAGATGATCATCAGGGGCGGGCTGATCACCAGAGGCTGGGCAGACCCCCAGAACCACCGGTCCATCACCGAGAGCGAGCCCCTTGTGCCAGGGCAGTTTTATGAGCTGACCTTCGATCTGCAGCCCGACGACCAGATCATCCAGGCAGGGCAGAGAATCGGCCTGATGATCTTCTCCAGTGACCGGGATTTCACCCTCTGGCCGGAACCGGGGACGGAGTTGACCGTGGACCTGGACGGGACGTCGCTGGAGCTCCCCGTGGTGGGAGGTATGGAGGCCCTGCGGAGGGGGTTGGGGGAGGGATAGAAATGCGCGGCCAGGCCGGCGACGTCGGTCGCCTGAGCTCCCGTTCACCCCCTCGATGTAAAGGACACCACCCATGAGGAGCCTTGTTGGCGGGAGTCCTCTGCGGGACTCGTGGCGAACCGTACCGGCCAGCCCTTCGATCCTTCTATGTGTCCTACTCCTCGCCATGGCCTGCGGCCGACCGGGCGGCTCCAGCTTTCCAAGCCCCCTGGAGATACAGGGCGAAGAGCCACCGCCCAATGGCGTCTGGGTGGAGGACCTGGGGATGGACGCCATGTTCCAGCGGAGGGGGCGTCCGGTGGCCGGGGGGATTCCGGGAAGACGCGGCGAGCCTCGGCCCATAACCCTGGGGGGCATCGTATATCCCCACGGCATCGGGACCCAATCCATCAGTGAGTTCGTCCTGGACCTGAAGGGACAGGCCCGCCACTTCGTCTCCATGATCGGTCTGGACGACTCCGTGACCTACCCCCAGGCCAGCGTGAACTTCCAGGTGTGGGGCGACGACGAGCTTCTTTTCGCTTCCGACACCATCCACTTAGGCGAGGCGCCTCAGTTCGTCTCGGTGGACCTCACCGGTGTGGAGGTTCTCACCCTCCTTCTGGACGACGCCCAGGACACGAGCAATGGCGACACAGGGGTGTGGGCCGGCGCCGCCATCGTAATGAACGAAGGCGCTGACGCCCTGCCCGAGCCCTATGATGTTGGGGCGGACCAGGCTTGGCCCATCGCCGTCGGCAACCCCCCGGAGCCGGAGATCAACGGCCCCCTCATCGTGGGGACCACACCCGGCAGGCCCTTCCATCACTTGGTTCCGGCCACGGGTGAGGGCCCCCTGACCTTCTCCGCCGAAAACCTGCCTTCGGGGTTAGCCCTGGATCCAAAGACGGGTATCATTACCGGTGCCCTGCAGGAGCCCGGCCGAACCGTGGCCCGAATATCCGTCACAGGTCCCCGGGGAACCGCCCACCGGGAACTCACCATTCTAGGGGGTGAGGATGCCCTGGCCCTGACACCTCCCCTGGGTTGGAACTCCTGGAACGCCTTCGGGGCCGGAGTGAATGATGCTCAGGTCCGGGCCGCCGCAGACGCCATGGTGGAGAAGGGCCTGGCCGCCCACGGGTACCAATACATCGTCATCGACGACGGGTGGGAGGGAGAGCGGGACGCATCAGGCATTCTCCAACCCAATGAGAAGTTCCCGGACATGAAGGCTCTTGCCGACTACATCCACGCCAAGGGGCTCAAGTTCGGAATCTACTCCTCCCCGGGCCCCACGACCTGCCAGGGATTGGCCGGAAGTTGGGATCACGAGCAGATCGACGCCGAAACCTGGGCCCGGTGGGGGGTGGACTACCTCAAATACGACTACTGCGGCTACTCACGCATCGCCGAGGACCGGAGCGTTGCCTGGCTCCGGAAACCCTACGACGAGATGAGCGAGATCCTCGCCACCATCGACCGGGACATCGTTCACAGCATCGGCGAGTACGGCTGGGGGGATGTGTGGGAGTGGGGAGAGAGCGCCGGCGGACACCTATGGCGTACCACCGGAGACCTGGAGAACTCCTGGGCAAACCTGGAGAGCGTGGGGTTCCGCCAGGCGGGGCGGGAGCAGTACGCCGGCCCGGGGCACTGGAACGACACCGACATGCTCATCGTGGGCACTCTGAGCTGGGGCCGAGGTGAGCCCACACCCACGAAGCTCACCAAGAACGAGCAGATCGTCCACATCACCCTCTGGGCCCTCCAGGCTGCGCCCCTCATGATCGGCGCCGACATGTCCATCCTGGACGATTGGACCGTCGACCTCCTGACCAACGACGAGGTTCTGGACGTCACCATGGACACCCTGGGCATTGCCGGCGGACCGGTGTGGAAGGAAGGGCGTCTAGAGGTCTGGGCCAGGCCGCTGCAGGACGGTACCTGGGCCATGGGCCTCTTCAACCGGGGCTTGAAACCGTACGAGGTCACGGCCCGATTCGGTGATATCGGGCTTTCCGGCACCCAACCGGTCCGGGACCTTTGGCAGCGAACGGACCTGGGCGAGTACGCGGACCGTTTCACCGTGGAGGTGCCGCGGCACGGAGCCGTCATGGTAAAGGTGGGGAGGCCCGAGGACCGGCCGCTACCCTAACCAAGGGGGACCGACCAGAATGGACAACGTCCGCTGGGGAATTATCGCCACCGGAGGTGTCGCCCGGGATTTTGCCGAAGGGCTGGCTTTTGTGGCCGGGGCGGAGCTGGTAGCCGTTGGATCCCGCTCCCAAGGAACTGCGGACCATTTCGGGGATGCCTTCGGGGTGCCCCGGCGGTACTCTACCTACGAGGCTCTTGCCCAGGATCCCGGGGTGGACGTGGTCTACATCGCCACCCCCCATTCCCTTCACCGGGACAACACCCTCCTCTGCCTGAACGCCGGCAAGGCCGTACTCTGCGAAAAGGCCTTCGCCATCAACGCGAGCCAAGCCGAGGAAATGGTTACCCTGGCCCGCCGGAAAAAGCTCTTCCTG
>JBDHGR010000449.1:0-4174 GCA_039589815.1 Gemmatimonadota bacterium
AGAAGCGACGGGATTCTTCTCTGACCGGCCATAAACGAAAGTCCTTTCTAATAAGGAGCTTATGGTAAGCGGTGACACCGTTATTCCAGTGGCCTGGGGCCGTGTCCGGCAGCCCCGCGGATCGCCCTCGATTCTTCGCTGCGAACCACCGGACTGCGTCGGCATCTTGTTTGGTCGCCAGGGAACTTTCGCCGATATCGGGCCAGACACCTGGTGTCCCACGTCCGGAATCGCCCATATCGGATTGCGATTAGATGGACCCACGCTGACGACGGAGAAAGCCATCGACCACCGACGGGAACTGTTCTCCCGCGAGATCACACGCTGCGCACCTGATCCCCGGCGGGTCAAACTGGTGACCAAGGAAGGCGCCGTGGCCGACCCCCGGCATGATCCACAGCTCTGCAGTGGGCAGGAGTTCGTACAGTTCCACCGCCATGGAGACCGGATAGAGATCGTCCCTGTCGCCGTGGACGATGAGCGCGGGGACCTCAATGCGGCCGATCTCGGCTGGACCGTGCGCACCTTCATTGCGGTCCATCCCAAACTCCCGGACCTGTGAGACCAGTTCGCGGAGTTGGACCATCCCGCGTTCGTGCCATTCGAGCATTGCGTCGAAGAAGTGCGGAAATGATGCCAGCATGGTGTCCGCCTCAACAGCAGCAAGGGACCTCCTTGTGTCCTCTGAAAACCAGTGGACCCCGTCGATAAGGACCATGGCTTCCAGCCGCTCTGGCGCCATGAGGGAGAGTTCCAAAAGAGCCAGGGCACCACTGCTATGGCCGACTCCGACCACCCGGTCAATCCCTAGTTCATTCAACAATCCTATCAGATCCTGCGCCGCAACCCGGTGCCGAAAGAAACCGTCCGGATTCGTTGACCGGCCGTGGCCTCGGAGATCCGGAATGATGAGCTTTCGGCCGTCGCCCAACCCTTCCACGTACCGATCCCATACCTGGCCCACGCAAAAGAGAACAACAAGGGTGTGGTTCTGCATGACCGTCCCGTCCTCTATGATTCGCGTGTCGGGGAGACGAGGGCAGCCGAACCATTAGACGGCGCCAAGGGTCACCCGTAATCGTGTGCTTGCGCGCTCCACCGCGGGTCCGGGCCAACAGATCAAGACGGTAGGTGGCCCCCGATCTCAATCGCCGTAGCCTGGCGGCGGTTGGAACCCCCCGATCTCTTCGGCAATCAGGCGGGCAAACTCGATGGTCGTCCGGTCGTCGAACTCGGCCCCAATCGCCTGTAGTCCAATCGGCAATCCGTCCTCAGAGAGACCAGTCGGGAAAACGGTGCTCGGCAGGTAGGACAGCGTCGCGAGACTGGCCCAGAATAGCTGTTCCCAATATGGGCGTGGTTCTCCGTTGACTGGCACGGTACGGGCATCGATCGGGCTCTGATCCTGCAGAAAAGCAGTCGTTGCCGTGATCGGGCAGATCAGTACATCCCACTCCCGGAAGAAGTCCTGCCACTGAGTGCGGAAGACGGCACGCTGACCACTCAGTTGCACCCACTCTCCGTACGTCAGTTCGCCTTGCGGGCCGCTCATTACGGCGGTCAGGATAGGCAGGTACACTTCATGCGAAGCCTCGCCGGTGAATGCCGGACGGGCGGTGTCGGAAACCGTGGCGCCAAGGCGTGCAAGCCGATCACCAAGATCGCCAATCCGCCCGACAATGGCCCCGTCCACCGGCGCTGCCGGATCGTCCGGCCATAGGGCCACGCGTAGAGCATTCAGGGTCGTCATCCTTGGCGGCGGAAGTTCGAGCCGCCAACCGGGAGATGTCAGGACATCGGGCCCAGAGACCACTTCCATGGCGAGTGCGAGGTCCTCCGCGGAACGCGCCATAGGACCGACAACCGCTAGATCGGGATCCTCCGGGATGGCCGGAACGCCAGGCGGCTGATGCCCTCGGGAGGGTACCGTGCTCCAGGTCGGTTTATGGCCATACACGCCGCAGAAGTGGGCGGGGTTCCGTATGGACCCACCAATGTCGGAACCGCTCTCCAGCCCTGTCATTCCACTCGCCAGAGCCACCGCCGAACCACCGGACGAACCTCCCGGAGTCCGATCGAGATTCCAGGGGTTGTTCGTCGTACCGTAAACGTCATTGTAACTCTGGAAATCCCCGAGGTTGACCGGAACGTTGGTCTTGCCCAGGAAGTGGGCGCCAGCCGCTTTGAAACGCTCGACAACGACAGCGTCGGTCCGAGGCACGTTCTGCAGTTGGTCGGAGTGACCCCAGGTAGTCGGAAGCCCAGCAACATCGTAGGCCTCCTTGATCGTCATCGGGAGGCCGTGAAGGCGACCGATAGTCTCTCCGCGCGCGAGCGCAGCGTCGGCTGCTCTAGCGGCTAGGAGTGCACGATCGAAGTCACGCACGACGACCGCATTCAAGGTCCCGTCATACTTTTCGATCCGGTCGATGAAGTATCGTGTCAACTCCTCCGACCCGATCTGCCTGCTCTCCAGCATACTGATGAGCTCGGTGGCGGATTTGAATCCCAGCTCCCCAGGTTCTGAAGCGATCTCGCCCCCGGGGGTAGCCCGGCAGCCGAACAACGCCGCCGAAGCTGCAAGGGTACCTGTTTGCTGGAGGAACTCCCGTCGCGTGGTCAGGTTCATCGGATCGAACTCCCGTCTGAAGGGCCATAACGATGGTACATGATGGATCACGCCCACGCCGACAGTCTACTGATTATGCTGCTGGATTCGTTGCCGCAGGGTCTCGTTCCTCTCGAGGTGCTCTTCAATCATGTTACGGATCTCGGCCACCCGCACGCCGACCTCGGCAATGTCGTTCCATAGCTCACGGTCTTCGGAGACCTCACTCCACGGTGCTCTTAGGTCCACGAAATCATCGGGTAACGGAAACACATCGAACTTGTTTCGGCCGTCCGGTGGGTAAGCCCTGACGTAAGGGCTCAACTCGAGCCGTAACCGACGCTGCCAGAAACGGTACTCCTCCACGAATACCTGCAGCCGAGCCTGATACAGATCGTAATAGTCGGTGAGGTCCGCCCGGAGAGCGGCGTCTTGAATGATCGAAAGCTGCCCGGATTCCCGAAGACTCAAGAATGTTGGGCGGGGCTGTTCATAAGAGTATGAGACGAACAGTGCTGCGATCGACAACTCTACGCTGTCGGTTGGGATTTCAGAGGCCCGGCGGAAGCGTCGAAGTAGGTGGGCTGCGGTTTCTTGGCCAGACAGCTCCAGGGTATAGCGGAGGGCATCCGCGTCCAGCCCCAGGTCCCGGTCCAGGAGCTGAAGATACTCTGATTCAGAGCGAAGCTCGTTGCGTCGGTCGCGGATATCATCACCCATGAGGCCCAACGAGACGCCTGCGGCTATTGCGAAGAATTCCGCTAGAATCCTCTTCCAAGGCACTGGTTTGGCCATCCCACACCTCGACTCTCGGCCTAGCGATGTTTAGGGGGGCAGCTCAGTCTAGAGTCGCTTCCTGACGGTCTCCGATGGACCTGCGGTCGCTGCGCGCTGCTAGATTGTCTTCGGCTCTGCTGCGGATCAGGATGTGTGCTGAGCGCGGGAAATTCAAGGGAAACGCCCTCGGACGCCTTGACCGTCAGCGGCGATCGCTCGATAGGAGGTGTTCCTGGTTACCAGGCGCTCTATGAAGCGATGAACGACTCGATTAAACCGAGGATGCGTGTGATGTCGGCCTCGAGCGCTGCGTACCAGAACCGTAGGTCTTGGTGATTCCATTGATGCAGCACGAGGAAGTTCTGCATTTCACGTTCTCGGAGCATCGGGCCGTGGTCGACTTTCTGTTCCTGCGCGGGGAGCATCACCGCGGGAAAGAGATCTTCATCCCCTGGACGTCGCATTTGGGCGTTGGAGATCTGCGGTAGATAGCTGTGCGTCGCGAGGAACGGGAACCACCGCTCATGTACGAATCGCAGCACCACCTCTTCGGCCATTTGTACCAAATCCAGGTGCTGTCGCCAGGCGGCGAGCTCAGTCCGGAGCGCCTCCTCCTGCAGAAGCGCCAGCTCACCACCTGATAGAACGGCGTCTACCGTTCCGGTGACCCAACGAGTCGGCTGAGCCCAACTGACATTGAGTAGAAGCTGGTCGACGGAATCTGGCGGCACATTGATAGACGACCCCGAGGCTAGCTCAAGTGCCGTAACAGCGGCGGCTTCGATTTCA
>JBDHGR010000450.1:0-4164 GCA_039589815.1 Gemmatimonadota bacterium
GGGCCAACAAGAGGCCCACGACGCCTCCCGACAATGCCAGGACCAGAGTTTCCGTGAGGAACTGCCGGATCAGACGGGATCGACCCGCTCCCAACGCCAACCGGAGGGCCACCTCCTTTCGGCGGTCCACAGCTCGGGCAAGGAGGAAGGACGCCAGGTTGGCGCAGGCGATGAGGAGCACCAACCCCACTACCCCCAGAGCGAAGAAGTTCGCCGAGACGACGGTTCGATCCGCCCCGGGGTTGAACACCACTTCTGAGGTGGGTAGGGCCTGGAGACTGTCGCCGGCCTGCCAGACCTCGGGGAAGGTCTGGCGCAGGTGTTGGGAGACCTGGCTCAAGGCGCCTCTGGCCTGTCCGAGGGTGGCCCCTTCTCTCAAACGGCCAACGGGGAAGAACGAGTTCCAGCCCCTGGATTCGAGGGGGTTACCCCCTAGAGGCATGAGCTCGCCGATCATCATGATGGGGGCAAAAAAGTCCGGAGCGAAGCCTCGGAGGGAGCCTGGAAAACGCCTCGGGGCCACCCCCACCACCGTGAAGGGCCGGCCGCTCAGAACGATGGACTGTCCCACCACCGAGGGATTTCCTCCGAAAGCGCTCTCCCAATAGCGGTGGCCGAGGACCACCACCTGGTGTGCACCGGGGGCCTGGTGGTCCTCCGGCAGAATCGTCCGTCCGAGGTGGGCCCCGATTCCCAGCAGTGAGAAGTAGTTCCCGGTGACCAGCTCTCCGGCGAGGGTTTCCACGCCGCCTTCCAGTTCCCGCTGGGCCAGGGCGTACTGGTACCCCCCCAGCTCGGAAAAAACCTCTTCCGTCGCCGACTGGAGCTCCAGGTAGTCGGGGTAGTTCAAGGGATCAAAAGTCGCCCGGGCCCTGTCTCGGTAGACGTTGACGAGCTCTTCGGGGGCCCGGTAGGGAAAGTCCCGAACGAGGATGGCGTTCACCACGCTGAAGATGGCCGTGTTGGCCCCGATCCCCAGGGCCAGGGAGAGGATCGCGATCCCCGCAAAACCAGGGTTTTTCCTTAACGTGCGGAAAGCAAAGCGCGTGTCGGAAAGAAGGTCTTCCAACGGTCGGATCCCACGCTCGTCTCTGGTTTTCTCCTTGAACCGCTCTAACCCACCGAAGGCGATCATGGCTTGCCGGCGGGCCTCCGCAGGGTCCATTCCTCTCCGGACGTTCTTCTCGACTTCCTTGGCCAAGTGGAAGGAGAGCTCTTCGTCCATCTCTCTGTCCATCCCGCCCCTGTCAAAAAGGGCGCGGATTCGCTCCAACAGGGCATCAATCCTAGTCATCCCTCAAAACCTCCATGGGCTCTGCGGACCTGAGGCGTCGTGCGGGGATGGCTGCCGCCACCAGCGCTGCGAGAAGTAGGATTCCTGCTCCACCACCCAAAGCCCACGGATCCAGAGGCGCAACGCCCAGGAGCACGCTTCGCGCCAGAAAGGCAATAGGAATGGCCAACAACAACCCGACAAGAATCCCAAAGCCCGTGGTCTTCAACCCTTGCGCCAAAACGGTCCTGAAGACCTGGCCAGCCTGGGCCCCCATGGCCTGCCGTATGGCCATTTCCCGGTAGCGTTGGCTGACCGTGAATGAGACGATTCCGAAAACCCCGATGAAGGCCAGGAAGAGGGCGAAGAGCCCTGTGTACGAGAGGACCGTCGAGGTCAGCCGGTGCCCCAGGAACCGGTAGTCGATGAGGGCCTGATAGGGTCCCGGATCAATGAGAGTGAACTCGTCAGGCCGGGGAGGAGCCTCCAACCGAAGAATCGGCACCAGGGCTTCAACGCCCGCTCTTCCCTTGGCGTGGATGATGGCTCGAACCGGATCGTCCTGGAGGTAGGATATCCAGAAGGAAGGAGGTGCCCGATTGCCATCGGGCCGAACGGGGGCCGGCACGACGCCCACGACCTCGAGAACCGCCCCGGGTCGGTCCTGGCGCCGTCCGGCATCCATCCAAGCAAGAACGGGAATCCTCTCCCCGACACCCACCGTACCCGCCAAATACCTCTCAAGGAAGGTTTCGTTTACCACGGCCACCTGAGGTGCCCCTGGGACGTCGGTATCCGAAAGTTGTCTGCCGCGGACCAAGGGAATGCCCAGCAAGTCCATGTAGCCCGGGGTGATGGCGTTGAAGCGGACAACCGCAGGATCTCCATCCTCCACTTCCATTAGTGCCGTGGCGAAATCCTCCATGAACACGTGTGCTTCGGCTGTCCGAGCCAGTGCCACCGCCTCCACTTCGGGATGGGCTTCGATCCGGGCTGCCATCTCCAGGAAGTGCTCCCGAAGCTGGGCCGGCTCGAGCACCTCGGTGGGCGGTTCCTTCCACATCACCGCCACGTCCTCTCCGTTCAACCCTACATCGTAGGTCGCGGAGGCTCGCACGCTCCGAACTGCAAGACCAGCGCCGAACACCAGGGTGGTGGCGGCGGCTACCTGGCCCACGACCAGTAGGCTCCGAAGGGTGACCCGCCTCTTCCACCCCCCTCGCCCCCTTGTGTCCTCTTTGAGCGCCGGGGTAAGGCTCGCCTTCGATCCCCGAAGTGCAGGGCCGATCCCAGCGAGAACGCTGGCCCCCAGCGAAACGCCTGTTGTGAAGAGGACCACACGAAGATCGAGGCTGAAGTCGAAGCGCAGAGGCACATCGAAGGGAAGAGGAAAAGCCCTGAGGTAACCGGTGGCAAGGTGGGTCAGGTAAAGGCCCAGCGACCCGCCCAGGAGGGCCAGGAGAAGGCTCTCCGAGAGGAGCATCCTCAGCAGGCGGCCCCTTCCGGCACCCAGGGAGGTCCGGATGGCCATTTCCTGGGCTCTTCGGTGGGCCCTGGCCAGGAGAAGGCTGGCCACGTTCGAGCAGGCCAGAGCCAGTATCGCGAACGCTCCGACCAGGAAAAGGGCGAAGAGACCCAAGAGCGCTATGCGGCCATCTGGAGGCATCCGGGACCGGGCCTCGGAAACCGCCGTCAGCGCCCTGGGTGCCCCACGACTGTCCTCCCAGCTCTCCCCGTATTCAGAGTGGAATCGGTCAGCCAACACGGGGAGCTCGGCCTGGGCTTCTTCCAGAGTCCTCCCAGGTTTGAGGCGGCCCACCATGAAGAACTGGCTCGAGCCCCGATCCGCGAGGGCAGCTGTTGTGGCCCTGTAGATGCCACCCGGAATCCCTAGCGGAAGCCAGCCGTCAACATCCATCTGGAGGAAGCGCGCCATGAGACCTTCAGGAGCCACGCCGATGATGGTGAACGGACTGCCATCAAGGTGGATGGTGGTCCCCAGCACCCCTCGGTCTCCCCCGAAACGTTCCTGCCAGGCCCGATAACTCAGCACAAAGAGGCGGTCGGCGCTCCCTGTGACCGTCTCTTCCGGGAGAAAAGCGCGACCCAGCACTGGAATCACTCCAAGGATCTGGAAGTAGTTCCCAGTGACCAATTCGACGACGATCCTATCCCGGTCGCTGGAGTCGCCCACAGCCACCACACCCATGCGGTGGGCTGTGAGGTCTTCGATCGTCTCCATCCCGGCCCTGATATCCAGGTAGTCCGGGAAAGAGGTCTCACCATACAGTCGGCCTCCTTCATCACTGGAATAGACGGTGACGATGGATTCCGGATCACGAATCGGCCCCGGGTCCCCCAGGATCAGGGCGTTGGCCATGGAGAACACTGTGGCGGATGCGGCAATCCCGAGGCCGGGCGAGAGCACGGTCACCATCACCACTCCGGGTGATCTCCGTAGACTACTGAGGGCGAATCTCAGGTCCCGAACCAGGTCTTCCAACGGTCTCACCCCTCGCTCGTCTCTGGTCTCTTCTTGGAACCGATCCAGACCGCCGAACGAGATCATCGCCTGGCGGTGAGCCTCGGAGGGCGGCATGCCCCGATCCAGGTTTTTCTTCGTCTCCATCTCCAGGTGAAAGCGGAGCTCCTCCCCCATCTCCGCATCCATCCGGTCCTTTCTGAAGAGGGCCTGGAAGCGCTCCCTGATCGACTTGATCCACGTCATGGTCAGCTCGCTCTATCCCTTCTGCCTTCATCGTCCACGGCTAATGATCACACCAGTCAGAAGGCAGTGCCGAGAATCCGCTCAACGGCGGCCGACGAACGTTCCCACGCCCTCTTTTCTTCCCCCAGCTGCTTCTCCCCGGTCGGGGTGAGGGCGTAGTACC
>JBDHGR010000451.1:0-4155 GCA_039589815.1 Gemmatimonadota bacterium
CCCGTCGGCCGAAACCGCCACCTCTACCCAGCGGGGAAGAAAGATCCAAGGCCCTTGGGCTCGAAGACAGTCCACCCCGATCCGCCGGACCATCTTGGGTTCGCCGAGATCGATTGTCGCCTCCAGGTCATCACCGCTCCAGCCGATCCATCGCTCATCGTGGTGGTCCCGACTCCCAAGGCGTCCATCGCAAAGCCCGGGTGGACCAGTCCCCGGGTAGGAGGGGTCGGGCGGAGTCGTGAGGGCGACCCGGGCTCCCACCGCGAGGTGGTCCACTCGGGATGGCCGATCGAAGCCCATGCGACCGGGCGGGCGAACCTCCGATCCTTTCCGGCCCCTGAGGCCATCACCCAGAGCATCACGGGCCTCTTCGGCCAGAGCATCGAGGCGTGCGACGATCTCCGGATGCGCCCCTGATACGTCCGTGGTCTCCCCCACGTCAGTGTCCAAATCGTAAAGGGCGTCAGGCACCGTGGGGTACGCGTACGGCCCGGGAACCCCATCCATCCCGGGTTCCACCCCCACGTACGACCGGGTGCGGTGCTCGTAGACCCGCTTCCAACGGCCCTCCCGGATGCCCCTCAGTTGGCCGTCATAGTAGAAAAGGAACCGGTTCCGGGGATTCGCCTCCTCCTCCCCGAACAACAACGGCACGATATCCACCCCGTCGATGGGAGCCTCCGGCAGGGTGGCTCCGGTAATCGCCGCCAGCGTGGGAAGAACGTCGAGGGTCGAGGCCATCTTCGGGCATACCGAGCCAGCCTCGATTTGCCCGGGCCAACGCCAGATGGCGGGCACTCTGGGCCCACCCTCGAAAGCCGTTCCCTTCCCCTCCCTCAGGGGCCCCGCGGACCCTGCGTGGTTGCCGAAGTTGAGCCATGGGCCGTTGTCACTGGTGAAGATCACCAGGGTATCCTCAGCGAGGCCATGCCGGCTCAGAGCGTCCAGGACCTGCCCCACCGACCAGTCGACCTCCTCCATGACGTCGCCGAACAACCCATGTTCCGTGCTCCCCCGAAACCGGTCCGACACGCCCAACGGCACATGAACCATGGAATGGGCCAGATAGAGGAAAAAGGGTTCGTAGGCGTGACGTTCGATGAAGTCCACCGACCGCTGGGTGTAGAGGGAAGTCAGCTTGTCCTGGCCCTCTTGGTCTTCTATGAGCTCCGAAACTTCGTTCCCCTCGATCAGGGGGAGCGGTGGGTGGGCGGCCTTGTTCCCCTCCGAAGCCGGGGTTCCGTCGTATTCCACCGGCCACATGTCGTTGGAGTAGGGAAGCCCGAGGTACTCATCAAACCCGTGTTGGAGGGGAAGGAAGTCGGGATGGTGCCCCAGGTGCCACTTGCCGAAGATCGCCGTGGAATACCCCTGAGCCTTCAACATCTCGGCAACCGTGGTTTCTTCTGGATTGAGGCCCACCTCGGAAGAAGGGGAAAGAGCCCCTCGGATTGAGACCCGCTCCGCGTAACATCCTGTGAGCAGGGATGCGCGAGAGGCGGAGCAGACAGCCTGGGACGCGTAGAAGTCGGTGAACACCATCCCTTCGGCGGCGAGCCGATCCAGGTTGGGCGTCCTGTAACCCTCTGCCCCATAGGTCCCGACGTCGGCGTAACCCAGGTCGTCAAGGAAGATGAGGACAACGTTCGGAGCTTGTCGGATTCTCCCATCTGTTGAGCAGGATTGAGCCCATCCGCCTGCGGAGAGGGCCAGGCCCGCCAGTCCCATCCGCCGGAGGAACTCGCGTCGGGTGGGGTCGGGGTCGGGGGTTTGACGGTTGGAATCCATTTGGGTCCACCTTTGTCGAGTCGGAGAGCAACAAAGGGAAGATACGATCTCCATCGGGTCCCCGCGCCCAGACATGGCCGACCTCCGAACTTTGGGCTCGCCGAGGGTTGCGACCCGTGAGGGGCCGGCCCTACCCTCTCACTATGAATACGACTTGAAGAACCGGGAGAGAAAGCCATGCCCGCTGGTCGAGAGATGAACCGCCGGGAAGTCGTGCGAATGGGTGCCGGGGCTGCCGCCCTGGGTGCCGTTGCCCCCCTCCTTGGACTCCCTCTTCTGGAAGGGTGTGGGGGGCGAGATTGGGGCCCACCCAACATCCTCTTCATCTTCTCCGATGATCATGCGACCCAGGCCATCTCGGCCTATGGCTCCAGAATCAACCGAACTCCGAACATCGACCGCATCGCCCAGGAGGGGGCCATCTTCGAGAACTCCTTCTGTTCGAACTCGATCTGCGCGCCGAGTCGGGCCGTGGTCCTGACCGGCAAGTTCAGCCACATAAACGGAAAGCTTGATAACCGAGCTGATCCCTTCGACACCTCCCAGCCCACGTTCAACAAAGCCTTGCAGGAAGCCGGGTATCAGACGGCAATGATCGGAAAATGGCACCTCCGGAACGACCCGGAGGGATTCGACTATTGGAGGGTTCTCCCGGGGCAGGGTCATTATTACAACCCCGATTTCCGTACCCCGGAGGGGACCGAGCGCATCGAGGGATACGTCACCGACATCGTCACTGACATGTCCCTGGATTGGCTCGAGAACGGCCGGGACCCGGCTAAGCCATTCCTGCTCATGTGCCAGCACAAAGCTCCCCACCGAAGTTGGATGCCGGGTCCCGATCACCTGCAGATGTTCGAAGGCGAGGACATCCCTGAACCCGAGACTCTCTTCGACGAGTATGAGGGCCGGGCATCTCCCGCGTCCAACCAGGAAATGTCCATTCGGGATCACTTCTTCCCGGCGTACGACCTCAAGATCACTCCCCCGGCTCCGGACGACGAAGCCGACCTCAACAATTGGGCATCGACCTACGATCGCATGACGCAGGAGCAGCAAGAGCTCTGGAATTCGGCGTATGGGCCCAGGAACGCCGCCTTCAACGATGCGGACCTGAAAGGGGACGACCTGGTCCGGTATTACTACCAGCGATACATCAAGGACTACCTCCGCTGCATCGCCTCAGTGGACGACAACGTCGGCAGGATCCTCGACCACCTGGACGAGACCGGTCTCTCCGAGAACACTCTGATCATCTATTCGTCCGACCAAGGATTCTATCTCGGGGAACACGGATGGTACGACAAAAGGTGGATGTACGAGGAATCCCTCCGGATGCCCTTCGTCGCCAGGTGGCCGGGACGAATTTCGCCAGGGACCCGGGTCAACCACCTGATTCAAAACATCGACTATGCTCCGACCTTCCTGGATGCAGCTGGTGTTCCCATCCCTGAGGACATTCAGGGCGCGAGTCTCCTCCCCCTCATGGAGGGCCGGGATCCCCGCGGATGGCGGGATAGCATCTACTACCACTACTACGAATTCCCCGCGGTTCATATGGTGGCGAAGCACTATGGGGTCCGGACCGAGCGCTACAAACTCATCCATTACTACGAAACCGGAGAGTGGGAGTGCTTTGATCTGGAGAATGACCCCCATGAGTTGAGAAGCATCTACGACGACCCAGAGCAATCGGAGGTCGTGGAGGCCCTGAGGGCGGAGCTGGATCGCCTCCGAGGTTACTACGAGGACGAAACGGGCGCCCCGGTCACGGACGGCGCAACAATCTGACGCCTGAGACGAGGAGAGGTCATCGATGGACCTTCGAGCCATTCGACTCTGTCTTCTTGCAACTGCAGCTCTAGCCACCGGATGCGCTTCCGGGAACGAGACCGAGAGCCAGATCTCCGGGGGCGGTAGCCTCGCGGGACAGCCTGATACGGGCCCCAAGCTCGAAAAACGGGTGATCCAACCGGAAGGCTACCGGCCAACGCCTTCACCCCTATCCCCCGGGATTATGGTTGGGAATACCCTGTACCTCTCTGGTTCTACCGGGGGAGATCCCACCACCGGACAGCTGGTACCCGGTGGCTTCGAACCTGAGATGCGCCAGGTCATGGAAAACATGACAACGGTGCTGGCCGCCGCCGACATGGACCTCTCCAATGTGGTCCAGGTAACGACCTATTTGGCCGACATGGCCTACTATGCCCGTTACAATGAGATCTACCGAGAGCTCTTCACGGTCGAGCCGCTGCCGGTCAGGGCAACCGTGGCGGTGAAGGAGTTGGCGAGGGGCGCCCTGATCGAGATGATGATGACGGCTGTGCGTTAGGTTCGGGCGGCGAGCCAATCCATAAGAGAACC
>JBDHGR010000452.1:0-4136 GCA_039589815.1 Gemmatimonadota bacterium
TTCATGTCGTGGAAGAAGGCCAGGTCACCAAGGACGCCCACCGTTTGCAGGTCTGCCGCGGATCCTTCGGGTGACTCTTCTCCTTTCGGATCCGGCCCCGATCCACAGGCAATCCCGATCGTGGTGGATACCAGACCGTCGATTCCGCTGACACCTCTGTTCCCAAACACTCTAAGGAACTCCGACCTGGGAGCGGCGAAGGCATCCAGGTCACGAATCGGCATGCTGGAGGCCACCATGAGGTTGGAACCTCCCGGAAGGGCGGCCACAACGGCAGCCAAGATCTCACCTTCCAGGAGTTCGCCAGGCCCCAGGTCGTCCAGAACTCGCGAAGTTCTGGCTTCCGCCTCCTGCCAAAGTGCCCGCCACCCTGAGTTGGGGTTCCGGTCCACCTTAGCCGCCAGTCGGCGCAACACGACCCCAGGAGACGCGTGGAGGTAGTGGTGGGCCGCCGCCAGATGGTCCTTCCATCGGCTCCCCTCGTCTACAACCACCTGCAAGGCATCCCCGGACTCGACCAGGTAGCTCAGGACGGCCGCCGAGGTGGGCGACCCCCCAACTCTCAAAACGAGGTCTGGGACCAGTTTTTCCCGGGCCGATTGGGAACGGAGGAAGAGGTCATACCCGCCCACAACCGTGGCCCCGGCCGACGGAGAAAAGCGAGCACCAGACAGAGGGTCGGCCAATACGGGGAACCCAGTGGCTGCACCCAGTGCCAGAACAGCTGGCCCGACTTCCTCCGGGTCGGGCACGGGTCCCGCAACGATGACACCACACCTCGCCCCTTCCAGGGCTTCCCGGACCTGGTTGAGCTCATTCTCCGGCAACAATGAGATTCTGGGGGAGATCCGGACGAACGGCTCACCACCCGGGCGTCCGGTTCCCGCCCGCGGATGGGTTTCCTCGAAGGTTTCGCTGACTCCCGACCTCGGAGGGTTTGACAGCCCCTCCCCAACGAGGGCCCTCTCGGGTCCCAGAGGTATCTCGAATGGAAAGTTCAGGTGGACCGGGCCCCTCGGGGGCCCGAGGCTCATGGAGACCGCCCGTCCGGCGAGTCCTCTCAGATGACGTAGGGACGGTCCCTCCAGCCGGGGAGGTTCCACCTCGAAGAAGGCCCTGGGAAAAGTGCCGAAGAGGCGGATTTGGTCCATGGCCTGGTTGCCATCGGTATCCCGAAGGCGATGTGGCCGATCAGCAGTCAGGGCCAAAAGGGGCACCTCCCCCTGGGATGCCTCGATCACCGCCGGATACAGGTTGGCCGCCGCCGTCCCCGACGTGGTTATCACCACGGCTGGCCTGCCCGACCTCTTCCCGATCCCGAGCGCGAAGAAGCCTGCAGACCGTTCGTCGACGATCGAGAACATGCGAAACCGACCGTTCTCAACCGCAGCAAGGACCAGAGGGGTGGAACGGGACCCTGGAGCCACACAGATCTCCCTCACTCCGCTTCGGGCCAGCTCCTCAATGAATGCCCCGGCCCAAAGCTCATTCCGGTTCGTCTGGCTCATGAGTACGCGTCCTCGTCCTCCTCAGGGACGAGTTCGGCCCGAGTTCCTGACAGAGCCTTCAAGACTGGTTGGAATTTGATCTGAGTCTCAGCCCATTCCCTCGAGGAATCCGATCCTGCCACAATCCCGGCCCCTGCAAACAGTCTCCATTCTCTTCCAGATCCGACGGCGGACCGGAGGGCGGGAACGAAAACGCCGTTCCCATCGTTATCGAACCAACCGACGGGCCCGGCATACCAACCGCGTTGGAACGGCTCTTCACTGCGGAGAAGATTGAGGGCCTGGTCCCTGGGAAAGCCGCACACCGCTGGGGTGGGATGAAGAGCCCTCAGGGCCGAAATCACCGTTTCGTTCGGATGGAGGTTGGCGGTAATGGCGGTTTCGAGATGTTGGATTGCGGACAGGGTAAGGACGTGGGGTTCAGGTTGAGCCTGGATATCGTGGGAAAGGCCGGCCAATCGAGCCACCATGTCCTCGACACAGACCCGATGCTCCCTCCTGTCCTTCTCGCTGGTGAGCAGCTCAGCCGCGAAAGCCTCACGCTCCTCCGTAGAGTCCCCCCGGGGGATGGATCCCGCAACGGCAGTCGCCCGGAATAACCCGCCGGCGACCGTTGCCACCGTTTCAGGGGCCGCTCCAAGGAGGATGTGCCCTGGAGTTGGTTCGAAGAGGAAGACGTGCGATCCCGGGTTCTCCTTCCAAAGGTTCAGGGCTACGTCCACGGGGTCCATGGTCCCTTCGAAGGACGCGGTCAGCGTCCGGGCCATGACGACCTTGGAGAGGTCCCCGGAAGAAAAATCCGACAATGCCCGTTCCACCATTCCGGCCCAAGCTTCACGATCGGTTTCGGAGCGGGTTGCTGGGATACAGGCCCCCGCCGACGCAGATCCGGAAAGACTCGTGGCAAGCGTGTCTCGAACGGAAACCAACTCCTCCCTGAGATCTCGGCGACACCGAACAGGATCGGGGGATGGCGGTTGGAGGCGCCTGAGGGTCAGGATCCCGTTTACCTCGCCACCCACCATCTCCAACTCGGGAAGGATGAACTGGGCTGATGGGAAGTGCTCCCACTCCTCCTCTGGCCGATGGTCGTCGCTGAAGGAGAACCCCCCGAAGAGCCTGGGGGACGGCGGATTCACCTGGGACTGTGGGTCCTTCCAGGAGCAGGAGAAAATGGCTCGAGCCTCGGTCCAGACCTTGCCGAACCGATCGGAGCCACCTTCAGCGGAACTCACCTCGACCGAAGCCGCGGTGCCGATGTGAGCGAACCAGCGGCCTTCACGGGCCCAGAACCCCCGAGGGCCGCCTTCCCCAAGGCGGAGGAGGACCGCTGGGTCCACACCCTCGAGTGGTACCGAAACCGATACCAGTCGTTTCTCAACCGCAGAGGGTTCCTGCACCGCCTTGGCCTTCGCCATCCTGGTTTTGTTACCTCCATCCGGTTTGAGAAGAACTCGGTCAAAAGGCCCGGAAAGCATGGAAATATAGGGCCCAGCGCTATCCAACCAAGAGGCGTCCGTCCCCGGTACCCCAAGGGGCCTTCTCCCGATCCGGTCCCGCCTCGTCGTAACCCCTTGTCGGAATTGCCCTTTGGACACCGGCAACCCCTTTCGAAAGAAATCTTCTGGACGAGGAAACATTTAATTCCCCCTACCTATTGGCATTGAACTTGCACCTGACAAGGTCCCACGGGAACTCGTTTTCGGGGCTGGTCGACCGAAAACGCCGGCCATCCAGTCTATGGCTGAGCAGGTCAATTCTGCCCGAGGGAACACGTTGTATGAACGGACTCCCACGGCCAAACACACTGATTCTATTGGGGATCAGCCTCCTCACGGGCTGTGATCTGGAGTACCCCACGACCGAGTGGGGAAAGGGGGGGATGGGCCACTCGGAGGTCTCCAACGGATTCATCCTGACCGATGTCCACTTAACGATCTCCTGCACTTCCTGCCACGATTCCGGTACTCTGGTGCCCCTTTTTGATCCATCCGACCCCAACGACTGTCTTGCCTGTCACCAGAGCGACTATGACGGGGAGCACACGGGCAGTGGGTATCCCACGGACTGCATGAGCTGTCATACACCCACGGTCTGGAGTGATGGTCAGTTCAACCACGACAGCCAGTATTTTCCGATCTTCTCGGGAAAACACAGCTCGAAATGGCCAGAATGCAGCACCTGCCACACCAGCCAAAGCGACTTTTCAGAGTTCACCTGTCTTGCCTGCCACAACCACAGCCAGACCACCATGGATAATGAGCACTCAGAGGTCTCCGGATACGTCTACGCGAGCCCAAATTGTCTTTCCTGCCACCCGGATGGAACCGGAGATTGACCATCCCCGACATTGCCCGCCGATCCTAACCCCCTTCCACCACGATCTCATCCACGAAGAGCCAGGCGTCCTCAGAGGTGCCTGGGTGCCACGCCGGGAGGGAACCGTGGTTCCGGGCTTGCACGCGAATGAACTGGACCGGCGTGGGATCTGGTCCAGGAGGGATCTCGACTTCGATTCTCACGACGGCCTTCTCACCGTCGTTCTCCCGGGGCACATCGATCCGTCCCACCGTTACCCACCCCCCCCCGTCGGCCGAAACCGCCACCTCTACCCAGCGGGGAAGAAAG
>JBDHGR010000453.1:0-4121 GCA_039589815.1 Gemmatimonadota bacterium
AAGGAGAGGGCAAGGGACCATGCCAACGTCCATCCGCTGGGTTCGAAGGTCGCGCCGGGAGCAGTAATGTTCAGGTCCATGGGGGAAACCCTGGTCATTGCCGTCATGGCCAGAACGATCCCGACTACCGCCCCGATTAGGGTCAAGATGCTCGCTTCTACCATCAGATGTCTGACGAGGCGGACACGACTCGATCCTAGAGCCAACCTCACTCCGATCTCTTGCTCCCTGGCGGCAGCCCGGGCCAAGGCCATTCCTGCCAGGTTCCCGCAGATGATAAGAAGCAGGATGGCGAATAGCCCACAGATTGCGACTATGGCAATCGCTTCCATGTCTCGGTTCTGGGCCGGAAAGCGCCCAAAGCTGACGGCTTTGACCGTTCGATCCCGGTTGGTCTCGGGATATTCGGTGGCCAGGCTGGCGAACACCGTCTTTACCGCAGCCCGGGCTTCGGAGACTGAAGCACCGGGACGCAGTCTTCCCAATACCTGAACCGTGGTTCTCCCCCTTTCCCTGAACACGGACTCGTCGCCTGATGCATCGGGGTGCTGAGAGAGGGGCACCCACAGGTCCAGGCTCCACAGATTGATGCGCGCACCTCTGAATCCCTCCGGCGCCACGCCGACCACCGTGTAGGAAAGGTCGTCCAGGAGAAGGGAGTGGCCGAGAATGTCTGCCCGCCCACTCAGTTGGTCTTGCCAAAAGTGATGGCTTACCACTACCACCGGGTGTTGGCCAGGGGCGCCATCCTCTGAGTCCAAAAACCCCCTGCCCAATGTGGGAAGGGCCCCAAGGACATGGAAATACTCGGACGTAGCATAAGCCACTTTGGCCCGCATCCCCCCGTCTTCACCACCAAAGGTGGCGTCCCTCATGGCCCACGCGGTAATGGATTCGAAAGGGGTGCTTGCATCCCTGACATTTTCGAAATCGGGATACGCCCACTGCCAGTAATCCTGTCCCCCGATGACGGGGACCATGTCCACGATTTGGTCCTGTCCCGCCATACCCGGGACCGGGGCAAACCAGACGGCATGGATAGTCGTGAACACAGCGGTGTTCACCCCGATTCCCACGGCTAGGGAAAGGACTGCTACGATTGCGAAGCCACCTGCTCTCCGGAGACCCCTCAATGTGAACCGAACGTCCTGGAGGATGTCGGAGAAGAGGTCCCGGATGAACCGACGTCGCCTGCCTCCCTGGTCGATTCGGCGGCAGCGTTGGACCACCAGCTCGGGGTCCCCGAATTGTCTCAGAGCTTCTTCCCGAGCCGCCTCGGGGGTTTTCCCCTCGGTCACCAGCTGCCCGATCCTGGTCTCCAGGTGGAAGTTGACCTCATCATTCAGGCTACCCTCCAGGTTCTTCCCGAAACGGTCCAGATGAAAGAGCCTCTTCAGTCGTGGTCGTTTCATATAACCTCCTCCACTCCCGGTCCAAGAACCCCTCGCCCGAACACGCTGGAGCACCAGCTATGGGGGACCAATATAGACTGTCTATGTTAGATACGAGACGGCCTCTCCTGGAGTTTCGCCGGACGTTCGGCTCTCCTCGATCCGTGCAGGCTACCACCGCTCCTTCCCCCCGATCCAGATCCGTCACCCGCCCCCCGGAACCTCTCGGGCCCCTCATGTGTTGGGACGATAACCCAAGAACGGGAGAAGAAGAGGTGAGACCCGGACCCAAGGCGAGAGCCCACATCCTTTCCCCGGTGTGGCTGCTGCTCGCAGTCGGATGCCACGACGTAACGGGCACCGCTGACGGCACTGTAGGCGAGGGGGAGTCGAGCTGTGTCATCCCCGGGGGCCTGCTCTACAATGGGGCCCCGAAAGACGGCATTCCCGCCCTCGTCAACCCAGACTTTGTGGACCCAGGCGACGCCGGAGCCGAGTACCCGCTGCCAAACGATCGGGTCGTGGGCATCGAGGTGGACGGAGAGTTCGTGGCCGTTCCCCTCGCCATCCTGTGGTGGCACGAGATCGTGAACCTCACCGTCGGCGATCTCCCTGTGGCGGTCACTCACTGTCCCCTCACGGGCTCGAGCCTCGTGTTCAACCGGGGCCCGCTCCATGGCGTCGAGTTCGGCGTGTCCGGGCTCCTCTTCAAGTCCAATCTCATCATGTACGACAGAGGGGAGCCGGAGTCCCTGTGGCCGCAGATGGAGCGGGGGGCCCGGTGTGGACGCCGGATAGGCACACCTCTGGAGATGGTACCGGCCGTCGAGCTCGAATGGAGCCGGTGGCAAAGGCTGCACCCGGAGACCAGGATCGTGTCCACATCCCAGGGGCACAACTTCCAATACCGGACCTATCCGTATGGCTCCTACGACCAGCTCGACAATCCCTATCTGTTTTTCCCCCTTGATATCGATCCCCGACGCCCACCCAAGGAGAAGGTTCTCGGAATCCCCTTGACCGCGCAGGACGATCCGTCGGGAGAGAGAGGAATCGCCTTCCCCTTCGGAGAACTGGCGGAGGCAGGAGACTGGGGAGTCGTGAGGGAGAACCTGGACGGGGACGGGGATGAGATCGTGGTGTTCTGGGACGCCGAGGCCCAGGCCGCCATGGCCCACTGGCCCCTGCTGGACGGCCAGATCCTTCAGTTCACGGCGACCGCCGACGGCATCGTCGACGAACAGACCGGAAGCACGTGGAGCGTCACGGGCGAGGCCATCGACGGACCCCTGGCTTCAAAGCGCTTGCCCTCGGTGCCGGAGGCCTACGTGGCTTACTGGTTTGCCTGGGCGGCTTTCCATCCCCGGGCCGATCTCTGGCAATTGAGGTAGCCCGAGGGTTTCAAGTCCATCCAGACCGGACGGCCGTCCCCATCGGGGGCCCGGGTTTGAGCCTCTGGGGAAGGGACCGCTTTCCGACCCCCCGGTGACCCGTCAGCTCCTGCCGGGGACGGTCGCCAGATTGGTGCAGTTGGCGGGCTCTCCATTCCCGGTTCCAGCGATACACACTTGGTAGGAACTCCTTCTTTCGCCCCCCTTGTCATTGTACCGTCCATTGTCCGCGGTGGCGGTGAGGAAGCTTCCGTCCTTGAAAACGTCCACTTCAGCGCCTCCCCCAGGGGACCATCCCAACTCCACCCGTCCTCCTCCTTTTGGACTGAACGACACGTTGAGTCCCGACGGTGCTCCGGGAACGCCTGGATCAGGAGGAGTGAACGTTGGGTGGCTGCATTTCGGGTACTCGGTACCGTGACCTGACGTTGATGGTGAGAGCCTGATCGGTGTGAGGTGGGTAGTGGACCGAGGTGGCCAATCGGGCCAGCCTCAGGCGTCTCCGATCCCTCCAGGGCCTCAGATTCGAATCTAGCCAGGCACATTTCACCGGAGACCATGCCCCGCTGAGTTCGGGGGAAGGCCCTCTGTGACCCCTGGACAACTCCACTCCCATTTTTTAGAGTGTTTTCCCCCCTTCCGACCGTCGTCGCAAGGGGCTCTTGAGGAAGCACATCAAAGGCGTTTTGCCCGACGCGTCAGAGTCCGGTTCGAACTGCCTCTTCGTGCCGATGCTGCGTTGGGCTCTTCGCCTTGTGCAACACTTTTTTTCGTGTCGCGGAACGGGGAGGATTTCGATGATCTCAGTGGATTCGGTCACGAAACGCTTCGGGAGTCTGACTGCCGTAGACGAGCTCAGCTTCGAGGTGGACCGTGGGGAGGTCGTAGGGTTCTTGGGGCCGAACGGGGCGGGGAAGACCACGACCATGCGGATGTTGACGGGGACCCTGGAACCGGATGAAGGTTCGGTGCTCTTCCAAGGACACCCCATCGACATCGATCTCAGGGAGGCGAAGAGTCGGGTGGGGTATCTCCCTGAATCCAACCCTCTCTATGACGAGATGTACGCCGCAGAGTACCTGGAGTATGTCTCTGAGTTGAGAAGCATGGGCCCTTCCGAAACCAAAACTGCCATCTCCGACGCCGTTGACGAGACCGGAATCAGTGAGGTCTTCTATCGGCCCATCGGAGAGCTTTCGAAGGGATACCGCCAACGCCTCGGCCTTGCCGGTGCCATTCTTCACCGCCCTGAGATCCTGATCCTCGACGAACCAACGGAAGGATTGGACCCCAACCAAAGGGTGGAGATTCGTCGCCTCGTTGCGGAGCTCGGAAAGGA
>JBDHGR010000454.1:0-4119 GCA_039589815.1 Gemmatimonadota bacterium
TGTAGAATTTCTCTTGCCGGAAGGATTGAAGACGGTCCACGAACAACACAGAGCGGACTACAACGAGGACCCAAAGCCCCGGCCCATGGGGGAACTGCGGGATCTCTATGGTATCCGCCGGGATGGCTCGGCGGTTCCCCTCGAGATCGGTCTGAGCCCCATCAGCACCTCTTCCGGCCTTATGATCATTTGTACGCTCGTAGATATTTCGCGCCGAAAGGAGAAGGAAGAGGACCTTCGCCAGTTGGCTGCTCATTTGGAAAAGAGGAATCAACAGCTCGTGAGCCTGGTGGCCACGGACAGCCTGACCTCGGTAAGAAGCCGCCAAGCCTTCCTGGATCACCTCTCAGCCCAGCTGGAGGTTTCCGTTCGCCATGCCCGGCCCCTGTCCCTTTTGATGCTCGACATCGATGATTTCAAGGCCTTTAACGACACCTTCGGGCACCTGGCAGGCGACGAGGTTTTGAAGGAGGTGGGACGGATCCTCCCGGAGGTTGGCCGGCGGAGTGACCTTGTGGGCCGCCTCGGGGGGGAGGAGTTCGGTGTCATTCTGCCGGAAACGGACAGGGAAGGCGCTGCCTTCCTCGGAAACCGGTTCCGGGAGGCCGTGGAAGCTGGTGACTGGCCCCTGAGATCGATCACCGTGAGTGTCGGGGCCACCACCATCCATTTCCCTGACACGACGCCCCGGCCCGACGTTCCCCCACTGTCTGAGATTCTTTCCGCAACCGACCAGGCGCTGTACCGATCCAAGGACCGAGGCCGGAACAAGGTGACGCACTCGGAAGACCCGGATTGGATGACGAGGTAGCGCCGTTCGGGAGCGCCGACGTGTGCCAACCTCAATCCTAGTCTGTCCGCAGCGCCCTCATGGGATCGACCCTGGCGGCGGCCCACGCAGGGATGGCGCCCGCTGCGGCTGCCACCACCAGCAGGATCCCCGCGACTTCCATCATCACCATGGGATCTCTTGGGGAAGTGCCGAAGAGAAGGGGTCCCATCTTACCTGCGGCGATCACGGCCACGACCAGGCCCAGGGAGACGCCCACCGCCGTTACCCCCAACGCCTGGCGGAGAACCATGGTCAGCAGGCGGGTTCCGGTCGCACCCATGGCACTCCGGACCCCCAGCTCCCGGGTGCGACGGGTCACGTTGAAGGCGAGCACCGAATAGAGGCCTACCGCGGCCACAAGGAGGGCCAGGATTCCAAAGAGCGAGAACATGGTCGCGCCCAACCTCCAGGACCGGAGCTGGGGATCGATGAGATCCTGTTGGAGTTGCACTTGGGCGAAGCGGATGGCTGGATCGAGATTCCGAAGCTCGCGCTGGATCGTGGCAAGCAGCTCTCGAGGGTCGCCCTGGGCTCGGACAAAGACGGTGTTGGGGGACATCTCCATGGGCGTTGCGGCCGCACCCAGGGGGAGGTAGTACTGCCATGGGATCTCTCCCGTGAGGTCGTTCAGTCGGTTCGACTCGACGACACCCACAACCTCCCAGCACGGGGATTCAGGGTCACTGAGGAGAAAACATTTTCCCAGGGCTGTTTCCGGTTCCCAGAGTTTCCGGGCCATGTTCTCGGTGACGACGGCCACCCTGGCTCCTGAAGCCGCCTCCTGAGCGGTGAACATCCGGCCCTCCAGAAGCCGGATGCCCAAGGTAGAGAGGTGGTTCGGAGATCCAGCCGTGACGAAGGGTCCGAGACCCCTGGTGATGGGAATGGAATCCATTCCGGGAACGGAGAAATCGAACGCCGACATGCCTCTAAAGGGATTATTGCTGGCGTAACTGGATTCTACGACACCCGGTAAGCCCCCCAGGCGTTCCACAGCCCGTTGGGCCAGATTCAGTCTGGCGTCGCGTTCCCATTCTCCGTCCAGGTCCACCGAAGCCAGGATCAACCCGTCGGGTTCGAAGCCAAGGTCGATGGCCTGAGCCCGTTGGAGGCTTCGGACGAAGAGTCCGGCACCAACCAGAAGGATCACCGAAAGGGCTGCTTGAGTGACCAGGAGGGCAGTCTGGCTCCGCCCCCGACGGGAAGTTCCGCCCCGCCCTCCTTCTTTGAGGGAATCCACGACTCCTTCGTCAGCGCCTCTCAGTGCTGGGGCCATTCCCGCGAGGAGACCCGTAGCGATGGCCACTCCCAGAGTGAAGAGGAGGACGCGCAGATCCACAGGGGAGGCCGGCCAGGCCACCTCTGGGAGGAAGGTCGTCCGAATGATCTGCCCCCCCCAGTAGGCCATGCCCAAGGCCATGACCCCACCTAGCCCGGCCAGGGCCGTGCTCTCCACAAGGAGTTGCCCTACCATTCGCCGACGCGGAATCCCAAGGGCAACCCTGATCCCGATCTCTCGTCTCCTCCGGGCACCTCGAGCAAGGAGGAGGTTGGCTACGTTGGCGCAGGCGATGAGAAGGACGATCACTGTTACCCCCACCAGCCAACGAGAAACCTGGACTTCTCCAGGGGCGTCCGGGCCGAGGGCCGCTTTGACAGATCCCAGGACGATGCGGGCATCTTCTGGATACCGGCCCTGGTCGATGTACTCCCTTCTACCATTTAGATGTAGCGCGGTGGCTTCATCCGCTGCAGCTTCCCGGCTGGAGGTGGAAGCCAACCGGCCGATAGCCTGCATCCAGTAGTAACCCCTGCTCTGCGTCCACCTGTCCGTCCCGTATAGGCTTGTGTAAACGTGATGGGGGACAAAGAGGTCGACCCGAGGCAGGTCAATCCCGTTGAACCCCTCCGGAGCCACCCCGATCACGGTGTAGATCTCGTTCCCAATGGGGACGGACTCTCCGAGAATATCCTCTCTGCCTCCAAACCGGCTCCTCCAGAGGCTGTGGCTGAGGACCACGACACCCGGCGCCCCCGGTTCGTCTTCGGTCTCGTCGAAGAACCGGCCCATGGCTGGGTTCACCCCCAACAACGGGAAGAACGAGGCAGTCGACAACACGGCGTTCACCCGAGCCGCATCTTCCCCTCGTCCCAGGACCACCTCCTGGTCACCGAACGCTGCCACCGATTCCAGGCTGCTTGCCCCCGCGAAATCCTGATAGTCCGAGTACGTCTGATAGGCCATGGTCTCCGGTTGGCCCGAAAAGGGGGACATCCGGTGGACCTGAAGACGCACAACGTCCTCCGGTCTGTTCACGTGAGCCGGGGGGCTCAGGAGGAGGTGGTCCACCACCCCGAACATGGTCGCGTTTGCCCCTATCCCCAGGGCCAACGTCAGGACCACGGCGGCGGTGAATCCCGTCTCACGCTTCAGTCCGCGAGCCACATGGGCCAGGTCCTGGGCGACGGCTTCCAGGAAGGCGAGGCGGCGAGTCCGAGCCACCGTTCGGCGGTCGATGCGTCCCAGATCTCTTCGGTACTTGGTGGCGTCACCGAACCGCCGGTGGGCTTCTTCCCGCGCCTCGGTGGGGGAGAGACCTTGGGCAAGGAGTTCCTCTTCCGTTTGCCGGAAGTGAAAGGAAAGTTGGGTCTCCAGATCCCCGTCCGGGTCTGGGCGGAAAGCGCTCAGGCGAAAGAACCGTCGGAATCCCGTGAAGGTCTTCATCTCGCCGCCTCCGGTTCCCGTGAAGCGTGGACCGGCCCGGCCTCCGGTGCACCCAGGACCTTGGAGATGGCCTCGGCGTACCGGGTCCAAGCCCGGGAGCCCTTACGAAGTTGCTTCACTCCCGTTGAGGTCAGTCCATAGAACTTGGCTCGTCGGTTGTTCTCCGAGAGCCCCCAGTTGCTCTCCAACCAACCCCGTTTTTCCAGCCGGTGGAGGGAAGTGTAAAGGGCCCCCTCCTCGATCTGAAGGGCATCATCGGTGGTTTCACGGATCCACCGGGCAACGGCGTAGCCGTGGAGATGTCGGTTGATCAGAGCCTTGAGTACCAGGATGTCCAAGGTTCCCTGCAGCAAGGGAAGGGCGTCGTCATTCATGGCTGTCGCGGTCGGTGATAGTGGGTGTTCATTGATTGAAGTCGAGTGTCTTCCGAACGTTTCTCATCTTTCCCCTCAACTGTTGAGGGGTACCGCATTGAATAGGACGAAAAAGCGAGCTGGAAGGTTGCAACAGAGGAGATCGGGAACCTAATCCGCACCTCCCTGATTTCGTGCTGTAGAACCAC
>JBDHGR010000455.1:0-4103 GCA_039589815.1 Gemmatimonadota bacterium
CCTCCACGGCGAACTCCTCCAATACCCGCCTTGCTTCGTCAATCGGGTCCACGGCTCCATCAGCGATCTGGCTGTCTCCCCCGAGTGGCAACGGGCGGGAGTTGGCACCGCTCTGCTCGAGAAGGGGATGGCTTGGTTTTCAGAAAAAGGCGTATCCACGGTTGAGGGGAAGGTCCTCATGTCCAATCCGAAGGCCATGGGCTTCTGGGAGGGGGCAGGATTCGAGCCTTACATGCAAACCTTCCGTGCTTTGGCTCAGCCCGGTGAATGAGTCCACCGTGCTGCCGTCAGATATGACAACGGTCGTGCCGCTCACTGGTTTTCGATCGTGACCCTTGGCGATGTCCGGAGGGAGGCCGTTGACCGTCAAGAATGAAGACGCTTAAGGTATGCGCGCGGGATCCCGTCCGGCAGACCGCGAGGCGTTCTATGAGAGCGGTTGTCAAGGGCGCACCGGTCCATCGCTGATTCCCGGACCTTATGGTCCTTGGCAACCAGCCCCGAGTGTTGATGGGACGAGGCCTCTGGGATTGTTGGGGCTTTCCGGGCAGTCTTTTTCCGCATCGTTCTCCTCGATTCAGGCACCGGATCCGTTGGAACGTGTGCAAGCGTACGGGTCGCACTGTGCGAACCATGGTTCTATCTGAGACTCGGCCAGTGGGGCCGGCCTGACGCTTCTTCAGGTTCGGCGGGGGAGCCTATGGTTAGCTGAGTACCTCGGCAGACTGTGGCCGGGTGAACGGCTCGCTCGAGACTGTCCCCCGCACCTGTTGTCCCGGACTCCGGAGCCGCCGTCGAGGGCAACGCCCCCTACCGGGGCCTCGTGGGGTCCGGGCGCGTTAGTGCGCTTGCACGGTCAGTTTCGTGGGATCGTAGGGTTCTCCTTTCTTCCACAGCCGAAGGGTGATGGCCACGAGCTTACGGGTCAGGGTGACGCGTGCGAGTTCCTCCCGCATGCCGCGATCGATCATGGCCTGGTAGAAGTTCCGCAGTGGGCCTGGGCGGCCGGTAGCAGCGGTGGCCGCGGCCTTGAAGACATTCTTGAGCTCCCGGCTGTGATTGCGGTTGAGTCCCCGAGTCATGGGGGCTCGTTTCCTCCGAACCGGCCGGCCATCCACGAGGGTGAAGTCGGAGGTGGAATGAGTGACGACGGCCAGGCCACAGTAGGCCCAGAGGTTTCGCTTGGTGCGGAATCGCCAGGGCGTGCGCATGATGGCCAGGATCAGGGCGACCCGAACGGGCCCCAGGTGCGGGATGGTTCTGAGCACCTCCCAGGCCGGATCCCGACGGGCCTCGGTGATCATGGCGACCTTCACCTTGGGCCGTAGCTCTCGGAGAACATCGAGCTGGGCATAGAGGGCCTGGGCCCGGAAGCGAACCCCGTCATCGACGAGCTTGGCCAGCCACTCATCGCGGTTCCTGGGATGATAGACGCGTTTGCCGGGTGCCTTGATTCCCCGGGCTCGGAACAGTGCCTTGAGCCGTAGCATGACCCGGGTCGAGTCCTCCACCACATTCTGGTAGGTCCGGGTCAACTCCCTCAGTGTGGAGCGATGCGGACTGCCGTGATAAACCGCCCGGAGCCCACCTCTTCGCAGGAGCTCGGAAAGCTCGTCAGCATCGGACTGGTCGTCCTTGCGTTGGTGGCGTTTCTCTCCCCGGCGGTCACAGACCAGGACCCTGTCCACTCGGCCCACCAGGAGATCGTGGAGCCACTGGGCCTGGGTTCCCTCCTCAAACGTCACGTGGATCGATCCGCGCATCCCGCCGAAGAACTCCACCAGAGCCTGCTCTTCGGTGGGGAAGATGCTCCGGGCTATCACTCGCCCGCCTTCTTCCCGGACTGAGGACACGGTCGTTGCCTGGTGAACGTCGAGAGCCACATACTTCGTTGTGCGTTTCATGAGAGCCGCTCCTTGTGGGGATCCTTCCGTCATGGGTGACTTCAGGGTACCCACGAGGGGCGTGCTCTCAACATCCGTTAGCTGCACCGGTTCAACTGGGAGGACACAAGCAGATTGAATTGAGAAGGGTCGATTGATTTGGCTGGTTTTGGGGGAGAAACGTGGATCTGGGTGAACGGCACCGCAGTCCTGGTGGGATTCATCCTCCTGTTGCTGGAATGCCGGTCAGGCTGGGGCGCATGGCACACACTATTCGCCGTCTACCTGACCTGCTTTGCGGGTCTGTTAATCTGTCAACTCGTCGGGTTTGACTTTTCGTGGGTTCAAGGGCTGATGATTGTCGGGATGGCAACCAGTTGGATCTGGTTCAAGGTAACGAGGAATCGAGCCGTCTCGGCCACGGAAGCGGTCGGGCCTAAGCAGACAGACCAGGGGTTTCCCTAAGGAGTCCTGGCCAGTGGGGATCCTCATGGGAAGCTGGGTACCGGGCCCCCAGCGAGGAGTTTGCTGATCGAGGCCGGGCAGGAGGAGGAGAAGGAAGCCCTAGAAGCGGAGGAGGAAGAAGCCCCAGAACGGGAGACGAACATGGATTTCACTGACAAGACCTGTATCGTCACCGGGGCCAACACCGGACTGGGTTTCGAGGTGGCGAAGCGACTTGGGGGCCTAGGGGCTGATACCACCCTCCTGTGCATGAGCGAGCGGAAAGGCGAGGAGGCCGTCCTCCGGATCCAAACGGTCCATTAATCGACACAAGGAGGTCCATATGTCGCAGTCCTTTTCAGGAGGTCTTTCCCCAGAAGACATCTCTGCAATCAAAGCTGTGAACGAGGTCTTCGGCGGCTACATCGTGGCCCAGGACTTCGAATCGCTGGTCCAGCTCTATACCAGCGATGTCGTTTTCATGCCACCCAATGGCCCCGCTGTCCATGGGCGACAGGACCTCCTGGCGTGGTTCAAGGGATTCCCAAGGGCGACGCACATGGAAGTGAACGTGGACCACATCGAAGGACAGGGTGACTTGGCCTACGTACTGGGGTGGTACTCGATGACCATCGAACCGGAGGGTGCCCCTGGGCCAATCAACGACCGCGGGAAGTTCATCGAGATCCGGAAGCGGCAACCCGATGGCACTTGGCCACTCGCGGCAGACATCTTCAATTCAGATGTAGGGCACGAGTAACAACCTGCGATTGCAGAGGCAGGCGCCGCGGACTTCGGGCAAGCCCCTGAAGGGTTTCCGGCAGCCGACGATACAAAAAACCATGGAACCTTGGCAGGGACCCCGGGGAGATCAAAGCATGTGCGGATGCAAAGCTCGCTGCCTCCTGCCCGTACTCGCCCTCACCTCGGCCCTGATGTCCCCGGCAGGGGCACAGCGGCCGGTTTTCGTCGAGGCTGGGGCCTGCCCAGGAGAAGGGTGCACCTACGGAGTATGGCGGACTGTAAGACCGCTCTCTTTGCGCCTGACCCCTGGCCATGGCGCGATGGCGGATGCAAGGGTCCCCGAGGGAGAGCTGGTATGTGCGCTGACGGGTGAGGTGCATACCACTCCGGGTGAATTCGTCGTGAGGCGGGAACATGGACGGTTCGCTCCCGGCGACACCGTCTCCGTCCTCACCTACCGGGGCGAGGGCTGGTTCCTGATCCAGTACCTTGGCGACCAATTCGAGGAAAATCTCGGATTCAGTCCTTGGGGAGGCACCCCAGGTGCGCGGTGCGAAAGGGGGCTCGACTGCTGGGGGGTGCTGCAGGAGCCACTCGAATTCGACTGGTGGGTCCGTGTCGACAACCTCCGCGGGACCGTCGGCTGGGGCCTCGAGGACCAGGCGTTTGACAAACTCATACCTGCGACGAGAGATCCTGAGTTTTTCGCCGAGTGTCGACGTCGGCGCGAGTCAGGTTACTGAGGCTTGAAACCCTGATGAAGGACAGACGACTCGAGGAAGCCCTTCGCCATTTCCATCCCCCTCCGGGGTCAAAGCCCTGGCATGGTGGGGCTTCTGTCTTGGGTGCCCTTAGGGGATTGTCACCAGAGATCGCGAACTGGAAACCGTACCCTGATCGGCACAGTATTTGGGAGCTCTCCCTTCACGTTGCTTACTGGAACTAAGCCGTGGGACGCAGGATCGCCGGTGAGAAGAGGGGCGGGTTCCCACGTTCCCCGGCAAACTGGCCCGATGCCCCCGCCGATCCGAC
>JBDHGR010000456.1:0-4087 GCA_039589815.1 Gemmatimonadota bacterium
GGACGTGCCATTCAGGAGATATCTCGTGGGAGGTCACAAAAACCCTTTGAATCTCCTCCGGTACGCCGGGAAAATGGATGTGGCCCTCCGTGGCGATTCGCTCGATGAGCTCCTCCGAAAACCACCGCTGGGCTTTTGCGATCCGGACGAAATCCGGATTCACGTCGGGCATCAGGGATCCAGCCTGGTTCCGCATGAACGCCACCGCAAAGAGGGGTTCGATCCCACCGGAGCACCCTGCGAAGATGGAGATCGTGCCGGTGGGCGCCACCGTAGTGAGATTACAGTTCCTCAGGCGACGTTCCCGCCTTATCCGCCCCCCTTCCGGGTCCCGGGCGCAGGATTGGTCCGGACCCCACACGGACCGCTCCCACTCCGGGTAGACACCCCTGACCTCTGCCAACTTCTCCGAAGCGACCCGTGCTTCCTCGTTCAGGAACCCCATGACCCGACGTCCCATTTCGACGCCCTCGGGGCTGTCGTAGGGGAGACCGAGCCGAACCAACATATCGGCCCAGCCCATGACACCCAGGCCCACTCGCCTGATCTTCTGGGCCAACTCGGTGATCTCGGGTAGCGGGTACCGGTTCGCGTCGATGACGTTGTCCAGAAAGTGCGTGGAGAGGTGGACAACCTGCCTGAGGCCGTCCCAATCCACTCCTTCTTCAGGGTCATCGCCCCATTGGAAGTCCTCCCGAACGAAGATTCCGAGGTTGATGCTCCCCAGGTTGCATACATCGTAAGGAAGCAGCGGCTGCTCTCCGCATTGTGACGTCACTAAACCGTTACATACTATGGAGTTAGTGTGATTCTCGGTGGTGCAAAAAACGTCTTCCTGTCCTGCCGGTTCCACCGATACCACTTCGTCCACAAACCGCTCCTTGACCGGGCTTTTCCGCATCCCCCGGATCCAGTGCTCTCCCTTGGCCTGCTTGGCGGAAGCGAGGAATCCGATCCTCAGGAGGAAACGATCCCGGTTGATCTTGTCCAGCACCAACTCGTACTGGGCCTTGTGGACGTACTCCTTCATGCCACCGTGGCCATCGGGCATGAGCTTCCGGCCCGCCTTCCGCCGCATGCGAAGCTTCGAGGAAATCCCGAGGTTCTGGAGGAGGATCTGCACCTCCCCCAGTAGCTCCGGAGTGCTACTCGCGAGGCGAACGGTGCAGGAGCGCCGGCCTGGTCCCGAGATGTTCACCGTGCCATCTGCGGTGAAAAGCGCCTGGAGGAACCCCACCACGGCGTCCCGGGGGGCCCGCCAGATGGAGTGGGGGACCCGGTCGGACTTCCCCTCCCGCGTGATCAGGCCCAGGGAGCGGAGAAAGTAATAGAGACCGGAGCGGTAAAGGAGCTGGACCCGCCCTTTCCGCTTGGTCCGGTTCCCCTTCATCCCGGTCCAGCGGAGGATGCGCTCCTGGAAATCAGGGGTCAGCTCCTGTTCGTCGCCGCCGAAGAGGAGGCCCACGGTATAGTTGGGAACCTTCCTCCCCTCGGGGAGATCCTCCGTGACCCAACCGTCGGCCACCACCCAACCCAGGAGCTGTCCCAGCTCCTTCGACCATTCCGTGGGAAGCTCCGCTTCGCCCCGAGCGACGCGAGCGGCCAGCCTGTCTTCGGGTTGGAAGGGAGGGAGAGACCGGTCCGTGCTCCAGGGACCTTCCCCGGATTGGAGGAGGACCCTGTCACCAGGCTCGAGTTCCTGAAGCTCCACCAGCCCCGAGGGCGTGAAGAAGCGGTGGTCCCCCGTGGCCGTCACCTCATACCCGTCCCGGGTCCGGAGCCGAAAAACCGGCCAATCCTCCCGGGTCTTGAAAACCGGGACTGCGGGGTAGACGGTAACCCCGACTTCCTCGAGTGTGGCCACCGCCGTGCCTCCACTCTCACTCGCCATCGCCCGGAGGCCAGGGACCCGTTTGTCCGTTGCCACCCGGATCTCCATCCGTTCCCGCTCCAACTCCTCCATGGTAAGGAGCCCCCGGTCAGTGGCCATCCGGGTGGAGCCCACCACGCATGGATTGGTGGCTTCGTAAGAGCCCAGGTGCGGGACCGGGTTGGATTGGTTGGCCCGGTCCACGAAGAAGACACCAGGCTCTCCGGTGGCCCAAGCCCCTTTCACGACCAGGTCGAAGATTTCCCGGGCGTTGTCCGTTCCCACGACCTCCCCCGTCTTGGGACTCACCAGGTCGTACTCCCCTCCGTCCCGCAAGGCATTCATGAAAGCGTCAGTGATGGCCACAGAGATGTTGAAATTCGTGATCTTCGACGTATCCGACTTGCAGGTGATGAACTCCCTGATGTCAGGATGATCCACCCTGAGGATGCCCATGTTGGCACCTCGCCGGGTGCCGCCCTGTTTCACCACCTCGGTCGACGAGTCGTAGAGGGTCATGAAAGAGACCGGCCCGGAGGCCACGCCCATGGTTGACCGAACGGTGGAACCGGTGGGCCTCAGGCGGGAGAAACCGAATCCCGTACCACCCCCCGACTGATGAACCAGGGCCATGGCTGTCAGCGTGTCGTAGATGCCACTCTGGCCGTTCGAGAGAGCATCGTCCACCGGGAGTACGAAACAGGCGGAGAGCTGCCCCAGGGGGCGGCCTGCGTTCATCAGGGTGGGGGAGTTCGGCTCGAACTTCCCATTGATCATGAGGTCATAGAACTGCCGTGCCACCTCCTCGACACCGGCCTCCGACGCGCCAAAACGGACATCCTCCTTTGCGATTGTATAAGCCACCCGCCAAAACATTACCTCGGGCTCCTCTACCGGCTCGCCGTGGTCATCCTTCTTCAGGTATCGTTTCCCAAGAACCAGCCGGGCGTTCTCCGTCAACTCCGGAATGGGTAGATCATCTGGGATTCGGTCGTGGAAGATGAACGGCTCGTCGCGGAGCCCGGCGGGGGGGGTCATTGACAGTGTTCTCCCTTGCGCGTGTGTGGAAAAAAGGTGGAAAAGAGGCGTCCAGGATGTCGAAAACCCGCGAAAGGCCAACTCGCCGGGGAGACATCGGTGTGGAAAACCAAAAACCTCAAAAACCACAAAATCTTGCGGCCTCTTCATAGTAAGACCACAAGATATAGTGGGTCAAGGTTGGAATTCTTTTTAAAACGAAGACCCCAATCGAAGGTAGGATCGAGGACTCCCTTCGCTCACCAGGGGGAAAGCCAGACCCGCCCGCAAGTCCAAGTCCGTGAACCAAAGGGGAAGGGTCCGGACCACGATCTCGACTCCGGCGGCGTACAGGGCGTCACGGACAGGATTCTCGAAACCCGGGAGACCCAGCTCCGGGCCCCAGGCGTTCCCCCCGTCCAAGAAGAGAGTCCCGCCGATCCAATCCACATGGAGCGGAAAGAGCCCTGGTCCCCGATTCACCAGCTTGATGGGAAACCTGTATTCCAGGGAAGCCGACCAGGCGTATCGACCCCACCGGGTCGCCGTGGGAAAACCTCGCACCGGGAATAACAACCCCTGCCCCAGATCGAGAAAATCGATAGGAAGGCTAGCGCCGGAGGCACCCCCTACTTCGTAGTGGAAAGCGTCCGCTCCGGGGCCCCCCGCGATTCCGCCGCTGGCTCGAACCCCAAGGACGTGGTTTCCGAAACCCGGACCTCGGATCCCTTTATACGCCGCTACCCGCCCAACCAGATCGGTGAAGGATCGGTCCGACCCGGCCTGATCCTTCAAGGAATCGGCCAGGGTGAGGTCAAACCGGGTCCGGGCCCGGAGGAAGGCGCCCACACCATCTTCGGGACTGATGGAAAAGGGAAACCGTCGGGCGTTACCGAAGGTCAGGGTAGCTCTACCCTCAGCCAGCCGGGTGTTGGGTCGGCGCAGCCTGAATCGGTCGCTTTCCTCGAGGCTCTCCTCCAGGAAAAAGCGTTCTTCCCATATGTGCGACGCCCCGAGGCTAAGAGTCGTCCGGTTCCGGGAGCGTCTCCTCAGAACCGCGACGCTGGCGCCCAGGGCCCGCTCCCGCTCCACGAGGAACAAAGGTACCGTGTCCCCGGCTTCGGTGATTCCCGCCCAAGGTCGACTGCCGGCGTCATGACTCTGACTGGCGGCCACGCTTAGCAGAGGGTTCTCGAAGCC
>JBDHGR010000457.1:0-4083 GCA_039589815.1 Gemmatimonadota bacterium
AACGTTGGGCGCTTCCTGGAACGTCCCGGTCTCCGGGGCTCTGATCCAACCCGGGCTGACGATTCTCGCCGAGGTAGATCCGTCCAACGCCGTGGCCGAAGCGAATGAAGGAGACAACCTCTTCCCCGTCGGTGGGTCCCCCCAGGTGATGGACGTGAGGGCCACGTCCGATTTCGAGGTGACCTTCGTACCGGTCCGACAAAGCGTAAACAACCTGGTGGGGAACGTGACGCCCGGGAATGCGTCACAGTTCATGGACGTGACCATGCGCATGCTCCCCATCGCCCGGGCCGATGTGGAAGTCCATGCCGAGTACGTGACCAATGCTCCTGAGCTCCAAAGCAACAACGGGAACGGGGCATGGAGTACGGTGCTCAGCGAGATCAACTCTCTCCGCGTGACCGAGGGCGCCTCCAGGTATTACTACGGCGTGGTCGGGACCAGCTATGGCAGTGGAATCGCCGGCATGGGGTACCTGGGGTGGCCCGCAGCCATCGGCTGGGACCACCTGCCTAGCGGTTCCGGAGTGGCTGCCCATGAATGGGGCCATAACTGGGATCTCCGACATTCGCCCGGCTGCGGAGCAGGAAGTCCAGATCCTTTGTATCCCTATGCAGATGGAAAGATCGGTGTTTGGGGACTTGATGTGACCAGCGAAGCACTCAAATCTCCGAACACCCGCTACGACTTCATGACCTACTGTAACCCGGATTGGATCAGCGACTACACGTACGAGAAGATCCTGGAGTACAGGCAGATCCATGGCGGGTATGGCGCCCCGGGAGCGCCGGAGCCAAGCCTCCTGGTCTGGGGTCGTGTCGAGCAGGACCGAATCGTTCTCGAGCCAGCTTTCGAGATCAACACCACCCCCGTTTTACCCGTTGCACCAGGAGGCTACGTCCTCGAGGGTACAGACCGGAACGGTAACCCTCTCTTTGCCCTCAACTTCCAACCCACTCCAATCCCTGATGCCGAGGAGGGTGGAGGGCACTTCGCATTCGCCATTCCCCTTCGGTCGTTCGATCGGCAGGGCTTGGCCGGGCTCAGGGTATCCGGAACTGGGCCTTCACCGGCAGTCATGGAGCGCCGGGTGGGACCGCAGATGGGTGCGACTCCCGAGCCGGAGTTCACGCCAAGGGGTGGATCGGTAATAGAGATGTCATGGGACGCCACCTTCTATCCCATGGCCCTGGTCCGGGATCCCTCGACGGGAGAAGTCCTCAGCTTCGCACGAGATGGCAGGATCAGCCTTCCCGTAGCCTCCGACGAAGTGGAGATCCTCTTCTCCGATGGCCTGAACACTCCCGAGCGGGTGCGTCGGACCGTGCGGTGACGGTTGCGCCCCCACCGGGTTAGGTAGTCGAACCGAGGAGGTCCTCCGGCTAGCCTCGTCACGAGGGGCTCGATGTTGGGCCGGCACCCTTGCCGGCCCTCACCCTCCGTCCCCACAGTACCTCAGGAAAACTCCAGAAATCCTGGTCACCTGAGGCGTTCATGAGATACCTACTGTCCTTCGTTTTCCTTTCGGCCTACGGGCTGTTTGGATCCACCCCCCCTCCCTTGGTCCAATCCACCGGGGCCCGCCCCACACCGCCGCCAGCCCTGGCGGCCTACCAGGACCTGGCCCAGCAGTATGTGTCTGGGGAAAGGGCCTGCGAGATGGTGGATTTCATAGATCCATCCTACAGGGTCCCAGGCAACAGGAGCTTCGACGCCGCCATCCATGCGGTCATCACCGTTCTGGAGGCAGCGGGATACGTTCCCGAGGTCGGAGCGGGGGACGCTCGGCTCACATACCGTATCGAGAAGCGGGAGATGAGCCGGCCGGCCTGGGATCCGATTCATGCCTCCCTCAGCATCGTCGGACAGCAGACACCCCTCATGACCCTGGAGACCAACATCAACCTGATGGCGGCTTATTCACACTCGACTCCAGGCGGAGGCGTGGAGGCCGACCTGGTGGATGTGGGCGGAGGGACACCGCAGGATTTCGAAGGAGTGGACGTTCGGGGCAAGATCGTCATGGGTGACGGGAGCCCCAGTCAACTCTTCCGGAGTGCGGTACAGGAACACGGTGCTTTGGGCGTCCTCGCTTACCGGCTCTCTTCCTTCAACAACCCAGAGGCAAACCGAGACATCGCCGCAATGTCGTCGATCCCATACGACGCAGAGGCCCAGGCCTGGGGCTTCGCGATCTCTCTGAATGCCCGGAACCTCCTTCGGACCGCTCTCGGTGCAGGACCCGTCCGAGTGCGGGTGGACGTAGAGAGTGAGGTTTACCCGTCGGAGGAGCTCACGTTGGTGGCCGACGTTCGAGGGTCAACGACGCCGGAGGAGCGGTTCGTCTACAGCGCCCATGTGCAGGAATCCGGGGCCAACGACAACGCCACGGGCGTGGCCGCACTGGCCGAGATCGCTCGGGTTTTCGGGGAGGGAGTCCGGTCCGGCCGCATCGATCCCCAGCGAACGATCTCCATGATCTGGGGGGACGAGATCAGCTCCACCAGGAGGTATATAGAGGGCGACTCGGTTCGGACCCAGGGCATCCTCTGGGGCCTCAGCCTGGATATGGTGGGCGAGGACACCGAGAAGACCGGGGGCACGTTCCTCATCGAAAAAATGCCGGATCCGTCTGCGGTCTGGACGCGGGGTGAAGACCATCACACCGAATGGGGAGGGAGACCCATGACCGTGGACCAGATGACCCCCCACTACTTCAACGATTTTGTTCTGAACCGATGCCTGGACCAGGCCGCGGAAACGGGATGGATCGTCGGCACCAATCCCTACGAGGGAGGGAGTGACCACGTGCCTTTCTTGAGAGCCGACATCCCGGGGCTCCTTCTCTGGCACTTCACCGACCAGTACTACCATACCGACGGGGACCGTTTGGAAATGGTCTCGGCGGAAACCCTGGAGAATGCCAGCGTCTGTGCGGCCGTGTCGGCCATGGCCCTCACCACCGCCGACGGGGAGATGGCTTCCTTTTTCATCGAAGAGGTCGAGCGGGCGGCGCAGCGACGTCTGGAACGAGAAAGTCAACTGGGTCGGTCGTCCGTTGCGGAGGGGGCCGAATATGCGGAGGAGCGCCTGATTCTGGCCACCTGGACCCAGTGGTATTTGGACGCCCTCGACACAACCCGGGACATCGAGGTGGGGGGACCGTCACAGGCAGTCCTGGGTCGTCTGGAGAGGGCCTTCGATAATGTGGCTGAAGCAGGGAGAGCGGCCATCGCGAGCCTCGGGGGCGGATGACACGGGGAGGGGCTTTCCAGCAGGGGTTTCTTGAGAGCTCTCTTGTTACCGGAGAAGGCCGTCGCAGGGGGATCCCCCCGTAAGGATCAGAAGATGATCCCGACCTGGTACTCCACCAGCAATTCCTTCCGCTGTACCAGAGGCGCGTGAGGGAAGTCCCGGTCCATCTCGAAGGTTTCCCGGAAAAACCCACCCCACTTCGTGAAGGTCACAAGTTTCACCGTGACGCTGTCTTTCCCAAACTCGACATTCGGCGTGGCATCGATCCCCCGGGCAGCGGCAATCTGTGTGGAAGAGAGGGGGCGCCCAGGTCCACAGCAAGTCCGGAACAAGGTTTCCATTGCTTCCTGGCTACAGATGACCCGGTCGTCATCGTAATTGGCGTGCCAGTACAGGTAGAATTGTTCGGCCACCACCTTGAGGAGCGCCAGCTGAAAAAAGCCCTCCTCTGATCCGTCGGTCTCGATGTGCCGGAGGTACGCCGCCGGTTCAGGCACTTCGGTGCATGCGGTGAAGGGTTCCTGGTCCGCCTGTCTGGCATACAGTCTCGGAGAGCCGCCCACCGGCGGAGGGGGATCCTGACAATAGACGAATCCCAGAAGGTATCCCGCTTCCATCGATAACCGATCCAGGACCGAGAAGTACTGCTGGACATCGAACGCGCCGCTGGGACGTATGGCCCCATCCTGATCCCGAACCTCGGGGATGGTCAACGACGGTTGCATGGCCGCGAGGGAATCCACCTTGGCCTGCCAGGCACCAAACCGAGGGGTCTGCCCAGAAACAGGCTCAAGGGCGAGAAGAAGAGCCAGGTGTGCGATAAGAACG
>JBDHGR010000458.1:0-4080 GCA_039589815.1 Gemmatimonadota bacterium
GAATCGACCAGAAGGAGGCCCGATGGGGACACCCCGGGCAGAAGGTGATACCTCGGCTGGGTGTCTTGCTGAGTGCGAGAGCATCGGCCTTCCCTTTGTATTCCGGCGGCACGGGTTCGTGGGAAAGGTCGAGTAAACCGCTCAGGGCTCGGGCGACGAGGTCCGGATTCAACTCGCCGGTGGACGGAACGTGGCCGGATTTCTTGCCGTAGAAGTGCTTGATGCCGATTTCCGGCGCCATCTCGGCGGCCAGGATCTTCACGTTGTCCTCTAAAAAGGGGAGCACCTCTTCAACCACCAGGATCCGGTCGCATCGTGAGAGGTTCTTCTTCATGAGATCCGGAGGAAGGGGCCATGTGGTTCCCATCTTCAGCAGCCCAACGCGGTCTCCCGCGCCGAGCACCGCGACGGCCTCCCGGCTGTAAAGACTGCACGCGCTGCTCGTGATCAGGAGAAGCTCGGGCTCCTCCGGGCCTTCGTAGGTGTTGAACGGCGAATCCTCGAACAACGCCACTGCCTTCTTCAGCTTTTCCTGCACATCCCGGTGACGGAAACCGAGGGAGAGCACGGGGCCCTCCTTCGGATCAAACATGGCACCTTCATGCCGGAATCGAGCCTGCGACCGCTCGCCCGGAACGGGACCGAACGTGATATCCCCACTGGCGTGAGACAACCGGGTCACGCTTCGAAGCAGCACCAGGTTGCCTATCTGCTCGGACAGCTCCAGCCCCCATTTGGTCATTTCCTTGGCTTCTTGAAAGTCCCCCGGCTCCAGAAGGGGAATTTCATTCAGGCGAGCGAACGTGCGGGAATCCCCCTCATTCATGCTGGACAGATAGCCCGGATCTTCACAGGACACCAACACGAGGCCACCCCGGGTTCCCGACAGAACGAGATGGAGGATGAAATCGGCGGCCACATTCACGCCGTTCTGCTTCATCACGGCGATGGCCCGCAGTTCGGCGAAGGAGGCGGCGGCCGCGACTTCCAGGGCGACCTTCTCGTTCACCGACCACTCCGTATAGATACCGGCTTCCCCGGCAACTTCGGCGAGTCTTTCGATGACCTCGGAAGAAGGGGTGCCCGGGTAGCCGGTGGCGACCGAAATGCCGGCCTCGAGGGCTCCCCGCGCGATGGCCTCGTTGCCCATGACCAGATGGGTCGTGCCTTCCTTGCCGCTATACAATTCAGACATAGTATTGCTCCGGCCTGCCTACAGACCCTCTGTAACGCCATCGTCGAATCTGAATGAGGGCCGCTCATCCTTTTCGGTCGCGTCGAGTAGCCCGTCCTCTTTGTTCTTCGACAGCGCTTTCTTCTTCTTGTTCTCTGCTGCCCCGGTCAAATGGTCGAGATTCTCCCGGGGCATGTCCCCCAGAATCAGGTAACCGTCCCTCTCTGCCTCGGCGACCAACTCTGCCCCCGCCTCGGTCCTGATGATCAATGTGTTCAGGTCGGCTTGCCCTTCGAAGACACCCACTGATATGTCAGAGAATTCAGCAGTCATATCAGGACAGTATTCACAACTGTCGGCCACCTTCTCCCGAACCTCCGCCAGAGGCACCTCGATTTTTCCGCCATCGGTGTAGATCTCGAGCACCTCGGCCGGGGGTGGAGGAATGTCGATCTTCCTGATCGTGTCGATGGGGACAATTGCCGATAGATAGGGCTCGAAGGTCCGGTAATTCAGAGACCAGGTGCAGAACAGCCCTACAACCAAAGCAACCGGGTCGGTGAAGGGGTTTTCGTTCAGGGGATTCAACTTGAGTTGAGCCACTGCCGTGGCTTGGCAGGGGGTCACCACCAGGCCCAGGTTCTGATACCCCGACTCGATGGCCCTGTTCAGCTCGGAAAGGGTGGGCGCGGAGGTATATTTCGATCCGGCACAGGCATACACGTCCTTTGGATCGGTTACCAGCCGGGGAACCGGGAGGATTCCGTCTTGGTCGGTGAGTATTGCCGCGTCGATCTTGCCCTGCTGCAAGGCAAAATCCATCAATGCCGACACCGTGCCCCCGCTTTGGAAGTTCCCCGCTTTGGCCTTCGGACCGGCCTTCGCCGTGCGAATCGTGGAGTATACGCCCAGGGGACTGGCGTCATAGGACCGGCCAAACCGTTGCTGTGTCAGTGCCTCCAGGTCCACTTCCACCATCGGGCAGTAGGCAAAGCAACGACCCTGCTCGAGAGTACAGGGGAACAGGTTGGCGGTTTTGCCCTTGTGGGTTTCGAAATAGGGACAAATGCCAATGCACGCGCCGCAGCCGATGCAGAGGCCCCGGTCGATGACGTCTTCCTTCAGTTCCTTCGGCCCGAAGACCTTCATCTTGCTTCCCCTATTGTGGAAACTGCCTGTCCAAGGCATCGAAGACAGCCTTCGTACGCGCTTCGATCAGCTTCCGAGTCCACCCTCCGTCACAAAAGATAAACAACTCATCCTTGAGGATCCCGTCCACGACCTGCTCGCCGACGAGGTCGGGCGACACTGCTTGTTCTAACCATGAGGCCATGGACTCCCTGCGTTTCGCGATGCCTTCCAGGTCGTCGTCGTCCAGGCCTCCGTACATGATCGGTGTGTCCACGAACCAAGGACAGAGCACCGACACGGAGACGTCCTCTTCGGACAGATCTTTGTGGAGGGCCTCTGTGAAACCGACGATCGCATACTTGCTGGTGCAGTATGCGCCCTGGTTCGGGTTGGGTTGCAGGCCGGCCGTCGACGATGTGTTGACGATGTGCCCGCCTTCACCATGGCTCAGGATCCGTGGGAGAAATACCTGAACGCCGTGGAAGATGCCGTTGAGATTGATGTCGAGGATCCGGTTCCAGACCTCGATCGGCGTCTCGTGCGCGGGGCCGCCACCGCCAATGCCCGCGTTATTGCACACGACGTGCACCTTCTCGAAGGCTCCCTCGGTCCTGTCGGCGGCACGTTCGATGGCGGAACGGTCTGTCACGTCCAGTTCGAGGGCGATCAGGTTCCCGGGGCTATCCAACGCCTTCTCGGCATTCACGAGACGCTCGGAGTGGATATCCGCGATGGCGACCTTCATGCCTCTCTTCAGGAACGCCTTTGCCATGCCCAGTCCGATGCCGCTTGCGCCACCGGTGACGAAAGCCACCTTTCCTTCAAGATCCTGCATGCTGAACTCTCCTAGTTGTCTTCAGATCGCCCTCCAACGGCGAGATCGCTTCGCCATCTTATCTCCACAACCGAGACCGTCAAGGCGCGCCGACTTCCCACACCTTGGGCTTGATAGCGCCGTCGAATCCACCGGCAACGTACCCCCTTCCTCCGATGAATGAAGATCACGTGAGCCCGCCCTTCAACGCGACATCGCCCCGCAGAAAGTCCGTCTCTTGCCGCATGATCCACGGCGCGTAGTCCTCGGGTGTGTCCAACACCGATGAGCTCGCGTAAGCAAGGGACGCTCTCACGATAGGAACCGATCAGCTTGTGAACGGGGACACCTACCGCACGGCCGGCGAGATCCCACAGTGCGACATCGACCGTACCAACGGCGAGCAGGTTTGAACCCCGATTTGAAGCTTCAGCCCCGTGCTACGCTCGATCCGTGCAAGAAGCAAATTCCTATCCCTCTCGGAGTAAAAGGCAAGGGCCCCCGCCGCATCACCCACCTCATAGGCTTTGGCATAACTGCGCACCGCCGCCATGATGTCGTCGGCTGGGTCGGCACCGGTCTGCACACATGCGGCTCCAACAATCACGGCAGCCAACATGGGTGCGGCCAGCATCGTTCGCAGTGTTTGCATGGTCTTCTCCCTCCAATCTCAACGGCCTCGAACGGATTGGGTCGCATTCATCCTAGACAGCATTGCGGAAGCAGGCCGTAGGTTTCAACTGACATTCCCCATATGAGTTTGCCCGCGGCCATCACGGCAGGAGTCGCTCCCGGTGATTGAAGATCACGTCAGCTCGGCTATCTTGTTCCGCTCGATCAACTCGAAGTCGATCTCGGCACCGATACCCGGTTCATCCGGAACGTGAATGAGGCCGTCCCCATCGATTTCGAGATCCTGCACCAGGCCATGCTTCTGGGCCTCCTCGGGCAGCAGGACCTC